>CBJLZK010000001.1:0-24075 GCA_966427515.1 uncultured bacterium
GAAAGAAATATGGTGTTTACATAATACTTCTTTCCGAGTAGCCCAAGCGCTGGCGCGTAAGCGCCAGACGGGGGCGAACCCTTCCCTTATGGGAACTTGGGCATATGGTTATAAGGTGCTTACTTCACTTTCGGCATAGTAAAGTGTGAATGTGCAGGTTCGTACTCGACGATTTCGCTCTCGCTAAACCAATGGGCAATTTCTTGCTTGGCTTCATTGGCATCTGCCGAGGCGTGGATCACGTTTGGCACGCCACGCTTGGCTGCCGAGGCGTAGCCATAGGTCATGTGAGCGTAATCCCCACGGATGGTGCCAGGCTGAGCGCTCTTGGGCTCGGTGCCACCAACCATCTTACGAACAAGCTCTACAGCTTCGATGCCTTCAAGTACCATGGCAATAACGGGACCCTGTTGCATTTCTTTAAGCTGGGTTTCGAAGATTTCTTCGCCCTTTCGTGTCTTGAGCGTACCGATGCCTTCGTAGTGCTGGTAAAAGTGTTCGTAGTCTGGTTTAAGCATTTTTGCACCTACGATCTTGAGACCAACCCGTTCAAAGCGGGTCAGGATCTCGCCAACGATACCACGCATAACGGCGTCTGGCTGAAAGACAATCAACGTTCTTTCCATGTATATCCTTATCTTATTAATTGCCCACATTGTAACAGATGAAGCCACGCTTCTCTACCCCCGTTTTAGGATAAGCGGTACAATGTACATATGTTATTTCGCAAGGCCAAGACCGACTTCCTAGAATATTTAGAGATTGAGCAGAACCGCTCCCAGAAGACTATCCAAAATTACGACCACTATTTGACGCGGCTTATCGATTTTGCCGGCGATGATATTAAGGTGAGTGACATCGACCCAGAGATGATCCGCAAATGGCGCCTATGGCTTAACCGCCTGGGCACCAATGTATCTGACGAGCTGGGAAAGACTACCCAGAATTACCACCTGATCGCCTTGCGCGGTTTCCTAAAGTTCTGTGCTAAGCGCAACATCAGTGCCCTGGCCGCTGACAAGGTCGAGCTGGCCCGCACCAAACGTAAACAAGTAACGTTCCTAAACGAAGATGAGCTGGGGCGCTTATTCGCCCAGCCGGACATGGGTAAGCTGTCTGGCCTGCGCGACCGGGCCATCTTGGAGCTATTATTTTCGAGCGGATTACGCGTGTCGGAACTGGTTGGGCTCGACCGGGACCATATCAACTTGAAGCGCCGCGAATTCATGGTTCGGGGTAAGGGCCAAAAAGACCGGCCCATCTTTATTAGCCCCGCAGCAGCCGAATGGATCCAAGTGTATTTAGACAAGCGTGAAGACAATACCAGACCGCTGTTCGTACGCTTTAGCGGTCGTAAAACTGTAGACCTAAGTGGCAACTTCCACAGGCTAACTGCCCGGAGCGTCCAACGGCTAGTGAGCCGTTACGCCTTGCTTGCTGGCATTACTAAGCATGTCAGCCCGCACACCCTGCGGCATTCATTCGCTACCGACCTGCTAATGAACGGCGCTGATCTGCGCAGTGTTCAGGCCATGCTTGGCCACAGCAATATCGCCACCACCCAGATCTATACCCACGTCACCGACCCACACCTAAAGAGCATTCACGAACGCTTCCACAGCAACACTGTCGAGTAGCCAGTTATTACTTGTACTTATTGGCAAAGACGATTGGTAGAGCCCGTAATCGACGAGCTAACGAGTGGGTCAATAGTAAAGTAGCCGTTCATTACTGAGTAACGCTTACAGACAGAATCGGTACTTTGCAAAGCAAAGTCAGATAGCTGGTTCTTGCTGGAAGCCAACAATGGTACGTTAACCTGGATACGGCGCAGTACGTCCTGGGATTTACCGGTGGAATCTAGCACTGCCTGTGCCCCGCTCATATGTATGGCGCCACCACCACTGTCTACGGCTGTAACTTGCATAGCCATATCCTTGTAGAGCGAAATAATCCGCAGGGCGTATGCGTTTTGCGACAAGCCAGTAATGGTCATGCTGCAACCGGTAGCCGTGCAGCTCATGCCCACAAGGTTGTTGGTATTGCCAGTGCCAGCTACGTACGGGATCGAGGAGACACCCCCGACAGACATCGGCATGGCGAACGTAGTCATGGTCGTATTACGCAAACCATCTGCCGTCAGGCCGCCGCCTGCAGCTGGCACGAGGTCGAACCTGAGTACGCCATACCCGCAGTTCCATGACGTTGTTGGCGAGAACTGGTTGCTCGTCGAGCTGGGACAACCAGTCAGTGGGTTACCGCTGGTAATTTTGGACTGCAATTTGATGGTGATCTTATTAAAGTTGCTGCCCGTGGCCGAGGTGATCGGAATGATCGTCGAGGTTGTACCAACATCGCTGTACCGCAGCGTCGTTGGAGCTGGATCGACAGTCAAACAACTGTAGCCAATGCCACGCGAAGCGTCCAAATTGGCATTAAGTGAGGCGTAAAAGCCACCAGGACCTACATCACTACAAGAAATCTTGGCTGGGATAGCCTGGCCAGCCTGCACTGCAGTCTGTATAAGATGGCGGGCGTCATTAACACCCGATTCGGCAGCATAAAAGGCCTGCGCGCTTTGCTGGCGGTCTAGGCTGGCACGCTGGTTGCGGCGGGTCATCTGGGCAAAGCCGAGTACGATCAAAGTAATGATCAGCATTAGGATCATAGTCGTCATAAACGAGACCATTCCCTGCTCTGATGTACGGATAGATGGGCGTGTAGTAATAGCGCTCATGGTTACCCCTATTGTACTCTCTTTACTACGGTAGTGGTAATGTCCGAATACGCACAGAACTGAGTACCCGAGCTAAAGCTCTGGCAGTTCGCTGTAGCTGTCGTGGGGCCATTGAGTAAGTCGTCGTCACCGTACACGACCCTGACGCTTACTTTGTATAAATTAGTGCCCACATTGGTAACCTGTAACCGGGCTAAACGCATATTAGGGCTGAGTAGCTCGCGGCCCGTGACCGCACCATTCAAGGATTGCGCAGGTGGTGTGCTGCCGTTACAGCCTGAGTAGTTGTCGACGACGAGCACGTGTGGGATTTGGTGCTTGGATGCGCTGTAGGCACTAGCCATCTCCCATCCAGTCGCGTAACTGTAGCGCTGGGCGCCAATACAAAATGCGTAGTAGGTGCCTGGGCTCGGTGTGGTGGTAGTGGTGTTAACGGTCCCGCCATTGAACTGGATTGACTGTGAGATGAGGTCGGTAATCGTCCGTGCTGTGTCCTGCACATTAGATTCTGTTACGCCCTTGTAGTACACGCGGGTGAACTGCAGGATTGCCGAGGTAATCACAATCAGCACAACGCTAAAGACTAGCGTAGCGACCATGACCTCAACAAGGGTGAAGCCTTTTTGCTTGGACTGGTTTTTTACGTTATGCCATCTCATTGTTGGTACAACCTATACGCCATAAATACTTTTTCTTGGGTCTGGCCACCAAAGCCCGTCCAGGCATCCTGCACGGTAAAGGTATTACCCGCACGCGAGACAGTGATCTTGAAGGCTGGCTGGCCTGTGGTAGCGTTACCGTTGATGTCGACTGTACAGGCAGCATTGGTATTGGTCACTACGGCTAATGCCGAAGTCACGCAGTAGTTGTTGGTAGGTGCCGTGGCACCAAAAATAGCGTTCGGATTAGTCGCCGCGATGCTCTTGAGCAACTCAAGCTGGCTCTGGACGATCTTGGTAGCATTTAGGCGCTCCTGAGCGTTACGGCTCATGGTTAGGCTGGTATTGGTCATTATGTAGGCGCCAGCTAGCACTGTCGTGATAATGCCGATTGCGATCAGCACTTCCACGATGCTGTCGCCGCGCTCACCTAGTTTACGAAGACGGCTCAGGTACATGTTCGGTTTTCCTTTACGCTCAAGGTTACGGTTAGGTCACGGGCACTACCGCCAATAGTAATCAGGCCAGATTGGTTGCTGCCACCACTTACAAAACACAGGTTAATGCCGTTAGCTGGGTTAACTGGGCTTGAGGCCAGACTGGAATCGATGGCCTGGGCCATGACGGCTGGGGATGCATTAAGCGCCGAGCCATTAATTGGGATTATGTTCACCTGTTGCGATCCAGACACGATCGAGCCACTGCTATACGAAGCCAGTGTATTCACAAACGCGATACCGCCAATATCCACCTTTGGTGAACCATAGTAGACCTCTTGGGTCCTGAGGCCATACATCAGGACGCTCTTGGTGGTGGCGTCGGGCAAGCCAGGTGCACTGCTACTTGGCGCTACAGCTGTTGGCTTGGCCGCGGCATAAGTACTGACTTCGTTGCCCGTAGGATCCTTTTGGAGGCCTGCAATAATAAAGCTACGGGTTTCTTCGGGGTTACTAGTACCGGCAACACCAAACTGCATAACTTTGCCCAAGTACACGCAGCCAGAATTCGCACCCTGTGAGCCGCCGCCGTTGGACAATACTGGACCAGAGGCACCAGCCGTACAGTTAAAGTTATTGGTGCTTGGGTAAACCCCCGCCCCAACCTGGCTAATGGCCTGCTGGATCTGCGACTTTACATCCTGGATCGATTGGTCGAACTCGGTACGGTTCTGACGGCCCGAGAGCGTAGCGGCAATGATGACGAATAAACCGGCACTAATTGCCAGCACCATGATGGTCTCAATCATCGTAAAGCCACGGGCTTTATCACCACCCTTCATAGGCTTCAGTATACCATAAGCAGTATGCCAAGAACCGCTTGTTTTATACATACAAAATGCCCGTGTACCAGTTAATAATGTGCGCGCCAAACAGCTTGACGATAATAAGCCCTGCAATCAGCAGCGGGCCAAAAGGCAGCTCGGTTTTGCGGTTTGCTTTGCCCTGCAATAATGCCGGTAATGCCAGCAAGACGCCAAGTATCGACGCTACGAATAACAGCAAGAAGCCGTCGACAACGCTACCAGACAAGATACCCAAGACTACACCCAGCTTGACGTCCCCGCCGCCAATCCACTTACCCTTCGACAATTGGAATAACAGATAGAAGATGCCGCTCACAGCCAACACACCACCGAAGGCTCCCAAGATCAACCGCCAATCATGCTGCCAGACCATCAGGATCAGTACTTGCAGTACAGCTAGCCCAATTAAGGGGAAAACGACTTTGTCTGGGAGCAAAAACCAGCGCAGGTCATAGACCGCCAAAGCCAAGAACGCCACCAAGAATACCAGCCAAAGTAGAAATTCGAACCTGCCGACAGCATCAAACTGGATTGGCCACCACAGATATGAAGCTACAAACAGCAGGGGCAGCGTCACCTCGGTGAATGGCGTGTCTTCGATCTTTTTGTGGCAGTAACGGCAACGACCGCGCAACGCCACGTAGCTGACCACGGGGATAAGGTCGAGCGTGCTGAGCTTGTGGTGGCAGTGCGTGCACTCTGAACGGTCGTTTACCCAGTCACGGTGCTCGTGGAGACGCCACACCAAGGCATTAACGAAACTCCCTAAGACCAATCCTAGGAAAACAAGCAGTAGCACTATCATGCTTGTATCGTACCATAATCACCTAACCCGCTCATCTCTTTTTGAACAAAAAAGAACGGCCCGTTTAGGGACCGTTCTTGGTTGGCTAGAACTTTTGGTTTAGCCTTCTTGGCACTGAGCCTGAACACCACCCGGCGTTTCAACGTTGTAAAGGATTACAACTTGGCGGGCAGTACCTGCAGCAGTGGTAAAGCTGTTTGCAGCTGTACACTTTGCACCAGTTTGGATTACGTCAGCACTCGTTACTGTACCTGGGTTGGTAGCACCCTGTACGGCAATTGTTAATGTAGTTACGTTCTTGGTGTTTGCGGCAGTCAAGACCTTAGCGGCATCGCTACCAGCAGTACTACTCACGCTCGCGGTCAAAACTGCACCTGCATTGTTAGATGAGTTTTCGTTGTAGGCGCCCAACAGACGACTAGCCTCTGAACGGTACTGTGTGTTACGTGAGTTACGTTGCAATGCAGGAACGGCGAGGAAGACGATCAGCAGGATCAAACCGGCGATAGCCAGTACGATCAGGACTTCGATGATGGTGAAGCCGGCGTCCTTACGTTTCTGAAGTTTTTGTAGCATCGCAAATGCCCCCTTTGCTTAGTTTTTAAATGCTTATGCTAATTGGATAATACGGACAACGAGTCAAAAAAGCAATATATTTTTATCGGCTGACCCCTGTTTAGAATTGACTAGTCAGTGATGATTGGTTGGCCAAGCCGTAGATTGGCAACAATACGGCTGCAACAATGGTAAAAGCAACGACGCCCAAGAGAACCATCATAACTGGTTCGATAATGGTGGAGATCGACTTAACTTGGTCGTCCACCTCTTTTTCGTAGTAGTCGGCAGTCTTGCCGAGCATCTGTTCGATAGAACCTGATTGTTCACCAATGCGCAGCATGTTTGGTACCAGGTCCAGGAATACTGGTTCGTTCTGCAACGAGTCAGATAGCGCCTTACCGCCCTTCACTTTTTCGGAGGCACGCTTGATAGCGGCTTCGATGTGGACGTTACTAACGGAGTTGGCGGTGATCTCGAGCATTTGGATTAGTGGTACGCCACTAGCTACAAGCGTGGCCCCTGTACGAGCAAACCGTGCCATGTACATCTTCATAAACAGCGGGCCGACAGGCCAAGCCTTCATCTTGAGGCTGTCCAGGACTTGACGGCCGGCATCGGTCTGAATCCAGCGTGAAGCAAAGAAGGCAGCCAAGATTAGCAGGATAATCACGATGTACCAGAAGTTAATCAGGAAGTGGGCTAGGGCCAACATCATCGTAGTAATAAATGGCAGCTTAGCACCGGGGATACCCTGGTATAGCGTCTGTACTTGCGGCAACACCTTGACGATCATGAAGCTAACAACGGCAACCATCACTACCACCACGATAATTGGGTAAGTCATAGCACCCTTCACCTTGCGGGCAAGGTCGGCGTCTTTTTCTTGCTGGATAGCTAGGCGCTCGAGGGCTTTATCGAGGGTACCAGAAGCTTCACCGGCAGCTATGAGGCTAACATACACCTGGTTAAAGGCTTCGGGGTGCTTAGCCATGGCTGTCGATAGCGTGGACCCTGCTTCAACATCAGAGATAACCTTGTTGATGACTACCTTGAACGGCTTACTAGTTGTCTGGCCGTTCACGCTGCGCAAGCTCTGCACCAATGGCAAGCCGGCATTAATCAAAGTGGACAGCTGGCGTGAGAACAGCACCTTATCTTTGCTTTTGATACGGTTAAGGCGCCTGGAGATCAAGCCGGTACTTACTTTGTCGGCTAGGGCGATATCGATAGGGACCAGACCCTCTTTGCGAATCAAACGCGAAGCGGCCGATTCGTTTTCGGCCTGGACTTCTGCTTTGATGTATTGACCGGTTGCTGGGTCGCGCGCGGTATAGCGGAATGAAAGCATCTGTTATCTGCCCTACCCTCTCATCAACCGATCTAATTCATCGAGGTCAACCGCACAGTTGCGGGCCTCGTCGTAGCTAATCGTACCGTTGTGGACCAAGGTAACCAAGGTCTTGTCCATTGACTGCATACCGAACTCGGCACCGGTCTGAATAACGGCTTCGAGCTGGTGGGTCTTGCCCTCGCGGATAATATTGCGGACGGCTGGCGTAGCTACCAGAATTTCGGCGGCAGCAATACGGCCACCACCAATGGCTGGGACCAAGCGCTGTGAACAGATCGCCATCAGGATGTTGGACAGCTGTGAGCGGATCTGTGGCTGCTGGTGCGGTGGGAATACGTCGATCATGCGGTCGATAGACTGGGCGGCCGAGTTCGTGTGCAAGGTGGCAAATACCAAGTGCCCGGTTTCGGCGATGGTAATGGCCGAGGCAATGGTCTCGAGGTCACGCATCTCACCGATCAATACTACGTCTGGGTCTTCACGCAAGGCGGAGCGTAAAGCTGCCGAGAATGAATAGGTGTCGTAGTGAACTTCACGCTGGACAACTACCGACTTCTTGGACCGGTGCGTGTACTCGATTGGGTCTTCGATGGTAATGATATGCTCACCGCGCTCCATGTTGATCTTGTGAAGCATGGCAGCTAAGGTAGTGGACTTACCAGAACCGGTAGGACCAGTCACGAGCACCAAACCACGAGGATAATCAGCAAATTTGTTAATAATTGGCGGCAAGCCAAGCTGTTCAATGGTGAGGATTTCGTTAGGGATCAAACGCAAGGCTGCGGCGAGGTTGCCACGTTCGTGGAACGCGTTTACACGGAAACGGCCGAGGTCGCCAAAGGCAAAACTAAAGTCGAATTCTTTGTCTTTTAGCAAGATCTGTTTCTGGTCTTCGTCGAGGATAGCAAACACGAGGGTTTCGACAGCCTCGTCGGTTAGGACGTCGGCGCCAGCGACGGGCCCAAGCGAACCATCAACACGAAGCATAGGAGGTAAACCTACCTGCAAGTGAAGGTCGGAAGCTTTCTTCTTGACCACCTCCTCCAGGAGTATTTCAATTCTTGGCTGTCCTTGCATGTATCTAATCCACCCTCTCTTTAGTGTTATGCGGCATCCGCAGCTGATGCTACGCGGTTCACTTCTGTTATAGTCGTGCGACCAGCTAAGGCTTTAAGGTAGCCATCTTCGCGCATGGTTACCATACCCTGCTTGCGCGCGACCTCTTGGATGTCGGCGCTAGTGGCACGCTTTAGGATCAACTGTTGGATTTCTGGCGTGATGTTAAACACCTCGTAGATACCCATACGACCCTTGTAACCGCCCGGAGCATCAGGACTTTCCTTGCCCTTGGTTAAAGTATAAGCATTTTGGGTAGCTAGTGGCAAGCTCTCGTACCCCAGATCGTCAGCGAACTTTTTCATTTCTTCTTGGGTCTTGGGTAACAGATGGCCAATCGTGGTGTGGATAGCTTCGGTTTCGACCTTGTCAGACTCGTACGTCTCCTTGTTGGGAGCAATACGGCGTACAAGGCGCTGGCCAATAACCGTCCGCACTGTCGAGGCAATCAAGAACGGCTCAATGCCCATATCCAGCAGACGTGGCAAAATACCCGCAGCCGAGTTGGTGTGAAGTGTGCTGAATACCAAGTGTCCCGTTAAGGCGGCCTGCACTGCCAGCTCGGCAGTTTCTTTGTCGCGGATTTCTCCTACCATTACGACGTCTGGGTCTTGGCGCAGGATAGAGCGCAGACCAGACGCAAAGGTCAGACCCACATCGGCGTTCACCTGGATCTGGTTGATACCCTCCATCTTGTATTCGACAGGGTCTTCGAGGGTCACGATGTTTATGGCGTCGCTCTTAACCTCTTGCAGCAAGGCATACAAAGACGTCGACTTACCGGAACCGGTAGGGCCAGAGGTCAGGATCATGCCGTTGGTGCTGGTAATGCCTTCGCGGATGGAGCGTAGCGCACGGCCAGCATAACCCATGTCTTCCAGCTTGAGGCTAGTTCCAGTCTTGTCGAGCAAACGGATAACTACTTGCTCGCCCCAGATCACTGGCGAAATGGCAATACGCAGGTCGATGCTCTTACCTGCTGCGGCAATACTGAACTCACCGTCTTGAGGGATGCGGTGTTCGTCGATCTTGAGGTTGGCCAAAATCTTGATGCGCGAGATTAGTGGCGGCTCGGTACTCTTGGGCAAGCGCAGAATTTCACGCAAGATACCATCGATACGGCAGCGGACCTTTAGGGAATCCTGGAGGGGTTCGATGTGGACGTCGGAAGCCCCATTCTTGGCGGCATATTCCAGGATCGTCGACAGCGCCTTACTAATTGGCGAGTCCTGGACGATCGTCTTGATGTTCTTGCTGTCGGTGCTAACTTGGGAACCACCACCCTTTTTGCCACCTTGGGCCTGCGCATCAACCTCGGGTGTAGCTGGGGCACTAATACCACTAATCTCGCCTACCACCTGCTTGGATAGGTTGCCCGAATATTGGTGAAGCACGTTGCGAATACCGGATTCGCTGGCAGCATACACTTTTAGCGGACGGCCAATTTTGTTGGACAAGAAGTCGACAGCCTGCACGTTGTCGGCATCAAGCATAGCCACCACGAGGCGGTTTTGCATCTCGCCCAATGGCACAGCCATGTAGCGCTCAGCGACGTCCTGCGGCAGCAAATCAAGCACTTCTGTTGGGATACGTGCTGAGCTGAGGTTAACGTACGGCACCTTGCTTACATGTGCAATAGTTTTTGTTAATGTTTCGTCTGGCACTAAGCCACTCGTCATCAGGTAGCTCAAAAACGGAGTGTTCTCTTTTTGGGCTTTATTGCGCAAATCTTCGAGCTGCTCTTTAGAGAGCACACCGTCTTTAACCAGTGTATCCTCAACCTGTTTTTGGGCTGCGGTCGACAAAACGCTCATATGACTAGTATAGCCTGTGTCCGCTTATTGCGAGCCAGCAAATGGGTTAGGATTATTGCTATTTCCGATTTGAATCAACTGTGTTGGGTCAACCGAGTTGTTATTGAAGTATTTGGAGCTCGGCAACGAAAAGTCAGACGTAATCACATCAACAACTTCGGCTTGCTGATTGTGCGTGCTGGGCTTGCCAAACACCATGCCCGAAACTACAAACGATAGGACACCACTGATAAATACCAAGATGATGATTAATGCGATATCTTTTTGCTTCATTACTTTACTACCTCGGTCTTGATGTTAAGACTCTTTTCTGGCTGGTAAAAGGTCTGGGCGTCGATCGTAGCCGTCATAGAGCCCTGCTGGCCCGACAGTTCAACCTTCTGCACCTGGAATGGGCGGATAGAGCGCTCAAGATCATTTACAAAGGACTTAACGGCATCGTACGAGCCCGCTACCTGCACTTCGAACGGCATTTGGACTGGCTGTGGGTTAGCGCTCGATTGGTTGGCGGCCTGGGTAATTTCTTCGTCGGTACCGCTAATACTCTGGACCGTCAGGCCTTCGCTGTTGACGAGCTTTTCCAAACTGGTCGCCAAGGCTGGGAAGTCGTACTTGCTTGGCAAAGCGTCAAGGACGATCTTGGCGTTGTCGCCGTCTTTGTCGCCAGTGCCAGCGGGGTTGCCACCAATTATGTTCTGTGGTGTGTTCACGAAGCTCTTGTAGGCAGCTACCAGGCTGTCACGGGCACTCAAGTCACTCTTGAGTGTTGATAGCGCTTTCTTTTTTTCGGAGATAACGTGGCTTTGGTACGAAGCTTCGCTGATCAAGGTTTTGGTAGCGATCAAGCAGAAGACTACCAGGAAGGCTGCGATGCCTGTCGACATTACGATAGTACTGTTGGCCTTGCTGATTAAGGCGCGTTTGGTAAAGGATACTGTCTTGGCCATCTTATTGTCCCCCGTGCTGTCCAGCATTTGCAGTGCTCTGGTTATCGCCGGAGCTACTACTAGAGCTAGAGCTACTATTCTGTTGGAACAAGTCACTTGGTTTATCGACTTCTGAACGGGTACTGATGATGTTCGGGACTGACAGCTGGACATCCTGGGTCTCGCTAAAGATCGCTGGGTCAAATGTCAGCGTGATGTCGTAGGTGGCGTCTTTGGCGTTGCGGGTAAAGTTGGACAGTACCACAGCCGAAAATGCGTTCTTGGCGGTCGTCTGAGTTTTGGTTGTGTACTTAGTAAACTTCAAGCTGTCGGTAAAGGTGTTGACAGAAGTCAAATCAGGCGCCGAACCAGAGATAGTCATAGTGTTCAGAGTAAAGTCGGCATCAAGCTTAGCGATCGTTGCGTTAGCGGGCGTAACCTGGGTCAGGAAGTCGAACATGCGTGAGGTGACCACCTTTTGGTCGTGCAATGCTGGCAAAGCCTTAAGCTGGTTTTGGACGGTCAGGATCTTGGTTAGGTCCTGTGTGCCCTGCAGCTGGGTTGCTGACGTATGGATGTCGCCGTTCAGGTCGTTGATGTTCTTCTTTTGCAGGCCATACACAACGGTTAGCAGCACGACAAAAATAGCCACGGCAACAATACTTGCAAGCGTGGAGACCAATACCACCAAATGCTGCTGGCGTTTAGCCTTGAGATACTCAACCTTGATGTCTGGGAGGAGGTTAAATTGAACAGTCATTACTCAATCCTCTCCGCCAAGCCAGATGCCACTCCAAAGTGATTAGAGACAGCCAGCAATTCGTTTTGGCGCTCAGGCGAAAACGAAACATTGCGCCAGGCATTGCCAATCTCGACTTCTACGCCAAACTTGTTAGCCAAGTACAACGGGAATTCCGGCAGAGCCGAGGCGCCACCAGTCACGATAATGCGGTTAACCCGCTGCCCTTCACCATAACGACTCTGGAAGAACTTGATGGACTTGTCGATTTCACCAGTCAAAATATCGATGGTACTAATGATTGCATCGTAAATGCGGCCTTCGAGCTTATCTTTGCCCAAGCCGAACTTAAAGACAAACTGGCGGGCCTGTTTTTCTTCGATGTTCAGGTTTTGGGCGGCCGAACGGATAATAGCTTCGGCTCCTGTTGGGATTGAACGGGTCAAACGTGGCGCACCGTTCATGGTTACTACAAGGTCGGTACTTTTGCTGCCGATATCCAGAACCATTTGCGGGCCGACACCATCTTGGGCAACCAAGGCGCGCGTAAGCGCCAAGTTGTCGGGTTCAAAGGCAATAACTTCGAGGCCGATAGATTCGAGCAGGTCAAGCCGCTGCTCTACGAATTCGTTCTCGACGCTAGAGAGCAATACTTCTACTTTGGTCTTGTCCTTGGGGGAATCACCAATAACTGCCCAGTCAATCTTGGACTTGTCTAGAGGTGTAGGAATAAGCGAATCTGCCTGATACCTAATAGCCTTGGCGAGCTCGGCTGGGGGCAAGCGGTCAAAGTCCACCACGGCCGTAAAGACGCGGGCCGACGGGATACCCACTGCAACGTTACGGGTAGTCATACGTGCTTGGGTCAATAGGTCTTTGATAATCTGGGCCAGCTTTTGTTGGTCGGTTTTGGAGTCACTCAAGACCAGTTTACTGTCTACGGGCACATAGGCGTATTTGACCAAGGTTTTTACAGGTCCGTTACCATGCAGCTCAACGAGCCGTATGGCTGTTGTGCCGATATCCAGTCCAAAAAATGCTGATACCCCACTCAGTAAACTCATGTTACCAAAAGTATACCATAAGCATTATGTGGGCTGGCAAGCCCGTTTTTAGAGTACGGGAGGCAAACTGGTGATTGCGTCGTAGTTGTCCACAGTGCCACTCGTGTCCAAAGGCTGGACCATCCATAGCGATGGGTTAAAGTTGAAGACTTCTGCCCCATTGGTGCCATTACCATTTGCATCGCTAGTCTCGCCAGTGCTGCTTTGTTTAAGGCTAGCCTTGGTACGGTCTAGTTCGATGCTGCCCGCGACGAAGGCACCATTAACTGTCAGTTTGCTATTACAGGTGTTATAGAAGGCGCCATTAGTCAGGGTAATTGGCGCTGCCGATGTGGCGCAGGTGTAAATAGTACCGCCCGACGCACCATTCCGCTGGGCGATATAGACACCATCCAAACGATGGACGTTGCTGCTGACATAAATATTGCCCTTCACTACCAGCTCAAAGAGCGGGATGTTGCCCATGTTCCACGAGCCAGGATATGTAATGTCGCTGGTAATGTACACATCGCCATTTACGTAGACCGAGATTTTGTTGCCAGGATTAACATTGCCACCGGTAAGCGAAACGCCTGAGTTCGAGAAATACGCACCGTTAGTCATTGAACTTACATTAGCTGGCAGCGGAGATGTTGTGGCAGGCATGCGGCTATAGTAATCGGCGATACAGCCCACGGAGCCATACGATCCACCAAAGCCACCGCTACCGATATTGCTGGAGGTATTGGCAAACGACAGGCCGATTGGCTCAGGCGCGCCACCACTGAGGTTTTGCGCACTCGAGAAGTCAGTAATTGCGCTCATGGCGTACGCCGCATACTGCGCCCCTGCCCCAGCATAGCTTCCAGCCCGTTGGTTCCAAGATATGATTCCGGCATTAGCATTGTCGGTACACGTCGTCCCCGCCGGTCCAGTCGCCTGCCCAGCACCAGCCGAGAGGTCTCCGCCAAATACCTTTATGTATGGCTTGCCGGCTACGGTCACACAGACTTCATAGCCTCGTTGGCCACCGTTATAGGTCGCTGGATTCACAAATAATGATCTACATATACTCCCTGTAGCCCCTGGAGTTACCGTCTCTGTAGCTACCGTCGTCGTCCCATTCGGGAAATTCCGTGGACAACCAGGGTTAGGCCCTCCTGGACCGCCGGGGATGGCACCAGTACCGGCACCCGTATGATAGTTGGGGTAGTTATTGGCATATGTACTACAGGCAGTGTTGGCGCTAGGCATACTGCCGGTGTTATCTACTGTGTAGTTAAACTGGACTGTGTCGCCTACTTCCGCCGAACTCGAGGCCGCACCGTTAACCGTTGCGCTAATCGTTGGGTTCAAGTTGTAATTGGGTAGCTGCAATGGGCCAAGTTGGCCTAGCAAGTTGGCACACTCACGACGAATTTCAAAAGTAGACCCATCGGGGTTATGGAAGACAATTATATGGCTCCACTCAGAGTTTGGGTTCCTAAAGAAGGCAAAGTCATGGCCATCGTACGAAGAAATATTACCCGTGGTACAGTTAGAAATGCTTGGCCAACAAGCATGGAGGCTATTGATCGTACCAGATGGCAATGTCGTTGCCCAGTTCCAGGTAACCATTCCCGGGGTATTACCGTACGCCGTAACTATGTCCCTCCACTCGTTAAAGTGCGACTGGGCATAGCTAATACCTGCCGCCGTATTCCCATAGTCTGTTCCCCACCGGCCGAGCATACCGTCAACGATAAAGGCCGCACCAGCCTTGTTATAGTTGTATGCATTGCCCCCGGTATTGAACAGGTAACCCTGGACCCAGCCGATAAAGCTAGGCGCATCAGTAACCCAGGCTGGGATGGCATTGTTGATAGCTTCACCACCCACGCAAGATGATGGCCACTTAGTACAGTCAATAATATTCTGTCCTTGGATGCCATAGGTGCCGTAAAAGTATGTGCCAGTAAAATAACCGTGGCAGCCAGCCCGGTTAAGACGCGAAAAGCCTCCACACAAATAGCTTTGGCTAGCACTCGCTATTGTGGGGAAAAGTGCAACGCTAGCCACAGACAGTGATAGGGTTATGATGCTTAAACTAGCAAGTATCTTCTTTATCTTCATTAGAATTGGATCTCCCCGCCTGACTGAAGTGTCTGAATGTTTTCGGTATATTGAGCAACCTCGCTGTTACGCATTGGGTTTTGGCTCTTAGATTCAAGATCGATCATCTGCTGATATAGCGGGATTAGCTGGACACGGTCGCCCATCTTATAGCGGGATTCTACTTCACCCTGCAATGCCGTCAGCTTGTTGGAACTGTTTAGCTTAGTTGCTTGTTCGTAGTCGGGTACTGCATTTTTGTATTGCTGCAGGTTAAGGTACGCACCCGCGCGGTCGAGATAATACGTCGAGAGGTCGGTATTGCTAAAATGGAATGTCCCATTAGCTTGGCCACTCAGCAACCGGTTCACAATATCCACTACACCCTGGGCGTTGGCATTGTTTTGCGCAGAGTCCAAGCTCGCCTTTAACGTCTTGAGCTGGTTAGCGCTGTCAGTATTGTCGTTATTGGCGCCGTAAATCACGCTAAATACAATGACCCCTGCCACAATCACAGTCATCACCACCAAAGGAATCCACACGATACGCTTTGTAAACCAGAGCCACCAGGCATTGGCCTTATCGTCGATACCGATGTGTACTTTATTGTCATCCATGACGCTTATGATAATAGTAAACCATAAACGCTCTGGCGTTAAGCCTTATCCCAAAATTATTGTTCAGCCGGGACGCTTACCAAGTCTTCAGCGTGTTTGAGTTGGCGCTTCCACAACCGGGAGTAGACGCCGTTTTGCGCTAGCAATTCTTCGTGGGAGCCGTCCTCGACGCATTTCCCCTTTTCGATCACCACAATGCGGTCCATTTCGGAGAGCGTGCTCAAGCGGTGCGCAATCACAATGGCGGTCTTGCCCTTTAGGATTTCCGAGAATGAATCCTTAATAATTTGTTCACTTTCACTATCAAGGGCGCTGGTAGCCTCATCCAGGATCATAATTGGCGAATGCCGCAACACTGCCCGGGCAATAGCGATACGCTGCTTTTGGCCGCCAGACAGCTTGACGCCGCGCTCACCCACCACGCTATCAACGCCACCAGGTAGCTGTTCGATAAAATGCATGGCATGTGCCGACGTAAGCGCCTTGGTAATTTCTTTTTCGGGTGCGTCTTTGCGGCCTAGCAACACGTTCTCTTTGATCGAGGCATGGAATAACAACGGCTCCTGGGGCACGTATGCGATCTGGTTACGCAATTCGGCTTGCTTAACCGTGCGGATATCCACGCCATCCAGCAGCACTTCGCCATCATTAACGTCGTTAAAACGCAGCAGCAGCTTGGTAAGCGTGCTCTTGCCTGCACCGCTCAAACCAACGACACCAATTTTTTGGCCAGCTGGAATGTGCAACGAAAAATCCTTGAACACCTGCTGGGCACCGTTCTCGTACGAGAACGAAATATTTTTGAGTTCGATATCACCCTTTACTTTGCCAAGCTTCTTTGGCTTGGCAGGATCGGTCACTTTATTTTTGCGGCCCAACACATCAAAAGCTGGCAGGATTTTGTCGACAAAGTCATCGTGCTCATCAAGATCGTCGGTAAGCGAATAAATACCGGTCAGGATAGTTGTCGTGTATGTCACCACCAGCACCGCTGCAGTAATACTGATGTGCCCCGCACTCATCCGCTGCACCGTCAGCCACAATAGCACCAGGAAAATAGTCACCGTGATTGCTTCACGGAAAGCCACAAGCTTTGCCTGTTTGGCGTACTTCTTGCTAAAAATTTCGGATTCAAGCCGTGCGCTCGTAGCAACTTCTGTGGAGTACGCCTCTTCTTGGGCCGTCGAACGAACCGCCAGAATATTCGAAATAATGTCAGACATACGGCCAGAATTCTTTTTGTACAGTTCGCGGGTCTGGGTCCTGAGCGGCGCAATGGTGTTTGACGCCCACAGCAGATATCCTGCCTGCACCACGCTCAACACCAGCGCCACCAGGCCGAGCCACATGTCGAGCCAAAAGATAACGATCAACGGGAACAAAATGCTTAGGACCGTTGTCGTGTAACGATCGCGAAGCGCTCTAATTAGCAGCACGCAACTATCGACATACTGCCTGGTAGCCGCAGTCAGATATCCACTTTGATTGTCATTAAAGAAATCTATGTCTGCGTTCACCAAACGCGAAAAATAGCGGCCAGTCGATGCATCATACACTTTATTTTCGCCAAGCATACCAATGTATTTGACCAACGGCGTCAGGACACCTAGCGTCGCCGAAAACGTAACGTAGAGTAGCACTGCCTTGTAGGCTGCAGAGTAGTCATGCAAGGACAACTTGGCGATAATAATACTGATCGCCACCGGCAAAGCCACGATCCGGCACAGCCGGGCCGCAATCTGCATAATAAATGACAAACGGACTAACCAGGATTGGCCATAAGTCTGCCACAAATGGGAATACACCAGCCGGTATTTGCTGAGACCTCGGAACATGCCGCTATTGTAGCACGAAGCGGTAAATTTCTTTCGTGTTCCACTCCCGTATAACTTGCCAGTAACGCAAGTTACTCGCTAGCTTCAATCTGCTTAGCTATCCAAGGAGCAAATTTACCTGATACGTCTATGTAGGCAGCAAGCCATGCCTCACGAATTTGCTCGTACTCCTCATCAAACTGTTGTTTCAGGGCATCTGGCCAGTCTTTAGTTTTGAGTAATTTTGGAGCTGGATCGGGCCATTGATTATTGGCCTTCAGAACTCGTCTTGCCGCAAGGTATTTAGTTTGCTGGGTTAAACCGCCGTCAACAAACAAAGGATCATCTTCGCTTTGCATGTCATCGGCGGCTAGGTCATTCAAATACACATAGTCCTCCCCCTCTTCGAGTCCCTCTTGGTCAAACAAGACTTTCACGGCGCCTTGGTTCAACCTTTCAGCGGCATTGACAATTTTACTCGTACGCTCAAGGATCTTACCCTGGTCTTCAGGGAGTTCTCCGTATCTGACAAGATAGTACGCTCCACGAGCCAGGCGACCGTTGCCATCATCAAACAAGTGAGCACCAATGATGGCGCAGTACATTTCTACTGCCGATTTCTGCATACCCCGCTCACTAGGCTCAAGCTCATCAGAAAACTTTTTATAAAATCCCTGGAACATTTCGTGTGATCGCTCAGGTGGCTCAAGGGCAACACCTAAAACTGCTGAGGACACCCGTACTTTAGCCGACTCACCTCCCCATCGCTGGAACTTTTCCTCGCCACGCAGTAGCCCGTTCGATACAGATAACAAATCCAAAAACTGATCGGCACTCGTACCTCGGATTGCATCAATACGTGCTTCGGGGTCGGCAACCTGAAGGCCGGCAAGTTCGGTAAATCGCTCGAAGCGGTCTATATTTTCGGGGTGACTAATATCCCCTAGGTGGTGGGCTAGGACTTGCTCTGACATTTTGTTTGTTTATCTTAGTTTGTTATACATACATTAGCATTTTATTTATCTTATGTCAATAATAGGCAATCACTGGCTTTTTTGGGGTTGAATTACGTTGATTCGCTTTGCAGTACTGCTACCTCTGTTATAATAGGTTTATGAGTCTTTCTATTGGTATTGTTGGCCTGCCCAACGTTGGTAAATCTACGCTATTTAATGCCCTGACCGGCAGCAACATCCTGGCAGCAAATTATCCGTTCGCCACCATCGAGCCTAACACCGGTATCGTTCCTATCCCTGATGAACGGCTTGTTAAGCTAGCTGATCTGTACCACTCCAAGAAAATTGTGCCCGCTACAGTAACATTCGTGGACATTGCTGGCCTGGTTGCAGGTGCCAGCCAAGGCGAAGGTTTGGGCAACCAGTTCCTGAGCCATATCCGCACTACCAACGCCATTATCCAAGTAGTGCGCGCCTTTAAAGATGATAACGTCGTCCACGTCGACAACGAGATCTCACCCCAGAAAGACATTGAAGTCATTAATACCGAACTAGTGCTGGCTGACCTCCAAACCGTCGACCGCCGCCTGCCCAAGATCGAAAAAGAATCGCGCGCCAACCCTAAGCTCAAGCCAGTGTATGATACCATTAAGCGCGCCCACGACTTGCTTGACGCCGGCAAACCCCTGTCGAGCGTAAGCGATCTAGATCTCGAGCACCTCGCCGACCTACAGCTCATTACCGCCAAGCCGGTTATCTACTTGTTCAACCTTGACGAGTCAGGCCTTGCAGACGACGCCCACAAAAAGCAGCTCGCAGAACTCGTGGCCCCTGCCCACGCTCTGTTTATCTGTGCCAAGCTCGAGAGCGAGCTACAAGGCCTTGATGCTGCCGACGCCCAAGAGCTGCTAGAAAGCTATGGCCAGAAAGAGTCGGGTCTAATCCAGCTAATCCACGCCGCCTACGACACGCTTGGCCTGCAAAGTTACCTGACCGCTGGCGAGCAAGAAGTCAGGGCTTGGACCATCCATAAGGGCGACACTGCTCCACAAGCTGCTGGAGTGATCCACGGCGACTTCGAACGTGGCTTCATTGCTGCCCAAGTAGTCGATTACCACGATCTACTGGCCGCTGGCTCAGAAACCGCAGCCAAAGCCGCAGGTAAAGTCCGTACCGAAGGCAAAACCTACGTCATGCAGCCAAACGACGTCGTGGAATTCCGCTTTAACGTTTCGAAATAAAACACAAAACCTTGCCACCTGTTCACGCCAAGCGGCAATGACAGGTTAGCCTAGAATCCTAGGGCAACATTCCGTACTTTATTTCGTTAGTTTTTGTAAAGCGCGCTCTTTTTTGGAAGAGATTTTTAACCAGACCAGCGTATTGGTCTAGTAGAACTTAGGAATGCGTCGGCGACGCATGGTTAGCGGCACATTCGTGTAGGGATTGAACTGGCCGCTGCGGTTGTTGCTTTGTATTGCAAGACTTCCGACAACTGGCGCTGTGTACTCGTTATCGCGGGCTTGGTTCTGGAAAAATTGCCGCTCAATGTAGTGTTGGCGGATATCCGTCACCCGCTGTTGTGCATAGTTGAGGATAATCCTCAGCCGGGCTTGGTTCCAGCTGATAAATACTAGCTTGCGGTTCGGCGTCATAATGCGCACCGTCCCTTCTAGTAATTGCCCGCTGTAGTCCATTTCGGAGATCATATCGAAGCGAAGGTCTTCAAGCGTTAGGAACATTGGCTTCTTGTCGATCAGGAGCAACCTTAAATTGGTCGCTACTAGGAGCGCGAAACCGTTCTCGTAACGCCCGTTGGTCGCTTGTGCGATCACCTCCCCGGGGACAAGGATGTTAGTCAACTCGCGTATTTCTGGACGGTTCCAGAAGCGGAAGTTGCACCCTACCTTTTTGAGTTGGTCCTCAACCTGGTCTAGGCTCACCATTACTTTCCTCCTTTCGCCAACCCCACTGGTCAGCACTTTAATAGTAAAGCCAGGGGTTAATAGGTGTCGGTTAGCTTCATCACTTAGGGTTTGCGATATTCATCACATTAGTTTATTTTTGGCTTTACGAACAAAAACGAGCTTTTGTATTCCCGTAAAATGTGATTTATGTCATAATGAAATTATGTTGACGACCGATAGCCAGCACAACGCTCTCGTCAACTTGTTCCATCAAGGAACGAGACTGACCTACAAAAAAGGTGAATTTGTTATTAGACCCGGCGAATCTCCGTCGGGTATTTTTTATATCGCGCATGGCTTGGTCAAGGCTTACGACATTACCAAGTATGGCGAAGAAAACTTGCTGATCATACGCAAGAAAGGCGAAATTTTGGGCCTGACCTGGGCTATTACCGGCGAGGATCGCAATATTATTTACGCTACGTTGTCCCCTACCGAGTTATTCCAGATTAGCCGGGCGCAATTCCGGTCCTTCCTGCGCGACAACCCCACCGCCGCGTTGCCGCTTGTCGATATGCTGGTTAACATGTATCGTTTACACTCTGAGCGTATTTTGAACCTTGAGTACCGTTCTGTCCGGGAACGTCTGATCTCGTTTTTGGTTACCACAGCACGCCGGTTTGGCAAACAAGGCAAAAGTGGCATCATCCTGGATGTGCCGCTCAGGCATCAAGACATTGCTAGTTCGATTAGCGCAACGCGCGAGACTGCTAGCCGCGAACTGGCAGTACTTGAACGTCAAGGCTTGATCATCCGTGACAAGCAATCGGTCATCACTATCACCGACCTCCAAAAACTCCGCAGCTACCTAGAATAACCCAAAACATTTTGGGTTACTTCCAGTGGGCGACGATTTCTTCGATAGTCTTGATGACCTTGTCATGCTCGGGGACGTCATTGACGTCATAGTAGTGGTCGGTAGACATATAGTCTTCGAGTACACTTAAACAAAAGATATCATCTGCTAGCACGTGCATGCGGTCTACCGCTGGCACGCTGGCAAGTGGTGTAGCAACAATGAGTTTTTTGATATGGATCGGCTTAAGATACTGTTGAGCAATGTCCAGGGCAAACCCATCCAATAGCCCGTCAGTAACCAAAATGACATTGTGATCCTTAACCAAGTCCCGCTTGATCAAGCCGCCATGGCCCATCTGCTGGTGCATCTCTTGCATGGCGCTCATTTTTTCTTGCTCAATTAGCTGGTAGTACTCACCTGTAAACTCTTCGATTTCACCCTGAGAGTACTTTTGGTTATACGAGAACGCACCATCTTGGCTAATGCCCCCTACGGCTACATCTTCACGTGGCAACTTGATGGCTTCGGTAAGCAGCATCGTTAGGACGCAGTGCAATTGCAGTGCAATCTGTGCGCCAACCATGACACCACCGTCATTAAGGGCCACTACCGCACAATCCTGCCCCTTATATCTTTGCACTATTTGTTTTGCCAAAAGCTGACCGGCTTCAACGCGGCTTTTGAAATACATAACCGCAGTGTACCATCTTGGCTATCCCCGTACAACAGATTAGCCAACAGACAAGGCTAAAAACTATTGGCCGGGGCGTTTAGGACGCGTTTGGTTGTAACCGCGAGCAGTATTTTGATTCTGCCGGTTGTTAATCGTGCCTGTCGGTACGAGGTTGCCGTTCCGGTCACGGCTAAGCATAACTGGGCTTGCCTCGCTTTGGACGTCTTCGCGCAGATTGACAACATTAGGCTTAGTAGCAGTATTCTCGACGTGCTCGGTGATAATCGGCGACGAGTACATATTGGCATTCTGTTGGTACTGCTCCATGATACCGCTAATGCGTCCCGATAATTCTTGGGCGGCAGCGCGGTCCTTAGGATCTAGCTTCGTATCTCCAGCGCGGTCGCGCGCCTTGATAAGCTGGCGCTCCAAGGCTGGCATCATATTTTGCGCTACCCTTGGCTTACCACGTAGCATTGACAAGCTTTCGTTTTCTAGCGCAGATTGGAGGTAGGCATCGTCAATATCATCAGCTGTTACTTGGCCGCCACTAGCCTGCTTGCTCCACAGTTCTGCGTACTTACCAAAGCTAACCTTCAAGTCAGCACGGCCCACTTCACCGCTAGTAAAGTTGCCTTCTCCGATAATACCCATAGCCATTTCGGTGTTATTACCGGCCACGCGTGTAATGGAGTTAAGCGCTTGCGGTAGGTTGTCGTATCCTGTACCGGTTGCGAACAATTGATTAACGGCAGCCAGCTGCTGGTTACGGCCAAAACCACCATTGGCTTTGGCGGCAGCAATACCGGCCTCAACATCAGCTTCACTCATGGCAAAATCGGCTGCCATGTTCGCCCGGGCTTCAGCTGCACTGGCGTATGTCTGGGCGCGGAGTGCCTTATCGTTGTGTGCCAATGCCTTAAACCATGGCTGGTCTTTGTAGTGCATGGTGTTAATGGCACGCTGTTGAGCCATGGCTGCCTTACGGACATTCTTGTTAGTTAGGAAACCTACCTTAGCTGGCGATTTGGCGTAAGTCGCAGCGCCAAATGTAGTAGAGTTAAAGGCCCGCGCAAATGGGTTATTGCCCTGGAAACGCTGGCCAGCCGCCATCTTCCCCATGTTCTCGTCGATCTTGTTGGAACGATACTTCTTAACGCGGCCCGACAGACTCTGGGCTTGGCGATCCGCCATACCACCTACGCGCGCCACTAAACCACCTGCCATCTTGAATGAGCGGGTAATCAAGAAGTACGGCCCGAAGTAGGCAATGACAGCAATGATCTGGTTAATAGTCTGGTTACCAGGTGCGTTAAAGGCAAAGACTGAAAACACGCGGCCAATAGCAATAAACATAGTAATAATCGGGAATACCACCAGCGTGGCAATGAGGGTCTCTTTCCAGACGTCATAAACCTTGCGAGTGTTGGGCAACACCGAAGCTGCGATTGCAAACGGCGCCATAATAATGACGATCATGAGTAGCATCTTCCGGATAATAAGGACTGCTGCTCCCGTCAACGAAGCGATAAGACCCGTGACTACAAAGCTCAATAGGCCAATCCAGCCCAAAGCCAAAGCCCCACCAGTACCAATAAGAGTTAGGACAAACAACGAGCCACCACCGATCTCACCACCGTTTGGCAAATCCTTAAACGGCATATAGATGAGCTCACGCAAACCATTCCCGGCGTCGTTGCTTAGATTGCAGAGCAGCTCCAGCAAATTCCAGGACAGCGAAATTAGCACCACCGAGATCAAGATACGAGGCAGCACCTTACGGATAGTGTAAGCACTAACAATCTCGACGTCTGCAGCCTGTGACACAAGCATAATCAGCGCCGCAATCACTAACAAACCCAGGGCAAATACGCGGAACGAGTTCCAGGCAGTGTGATAGGCGTTACCCGAAGCTGTACCGGAAAAAATGTCGCTAGTATTTACTGTTAGCAAACCGCTAATGGCGCTATCAAGACCACCCACTGCATAACTGGCCGTGTCGATTACTGAACAGATCAGGAACGTCACCGCCTTAATGCCCATTACCGTGTATTTCTGCTGGCAGTCTGTTTCTTTGGAGTTATCGGTGCTAAAGGCGTTGTAGTCA
>CBJLZK010000002.1:0-21970 GCA_966427515.1 uncultured bacterium
TTTAGCCTTCAATAACTGGACGGCGCCGGCGCCTAACAACACTATGTAGGCGACTTTGCAACTTACCCTGCTGTGGCTGTTGGCCACGAGGCTCATTACGAGCCCGCTGGGGGCGTTGCTGGCTTTCGTTGCGGTCTGGCTGCTGGTCTTGGTCATTGTTGCGCTCCAAATTAGCCTCTTTGGCCATTTCGCGGATTTGGACTTGTCCAAAGACCATCTTGCCAGCGACTGTCTGGTGCATACGAGTAACTGTCACAGGTACATGCTTACCCACAAAACGAGCGGCACCATCAACTACGATCATCGTACCGTCTTCGAGGTAACCAACACCCTGATCCCGGTTACTGCCTTTTTGGATAATCTTGATCTTGAGCGTTTCACCAGGCAGTGTGATAGGACGCAAGCTCTGCGCCAATTCATTGACATTAAGCACCTTAACGCCTTCAACAGCAGCAACCTTGCCCAGGTTGTAGTCTGTCGTATACAGCTGGCCACTGATTTTCTTAGCCAACAATACCAACCTATCGTCGATTGCTGGCGCGTTCGGGAAGACCGAACGGTCGATAGTCACTTTAACTGGTGAGGTATCCTGCAATTGGTTAGCGATGTCCAGCCCAAAGCGGGCGCGCTCGCGCTTGTGCGAGTCATTGCCGTCTGCCAGCATTTGCAATTCGTTAATAATAAACTGCGGGATAATCAGCTCGTCAGCAACAAAGCCGTTCCCGACAATTTGCACGATACGCCCGTCGATAAGCGCACAGCTATCCAAAATAATTTTGCGTTGTTTACCAAATAGGTCGGCAAAGCGCCCGGTCTTTTGGCTTACCAAAAACCAAGCAATAAAAATAAGTAGTACTGTCTGTAATAATTGAACCATCTGTTTTGTTTAATCCTTTTCTAGGAATTGATTTAGAGCGCCACGGACGTCGGCTACACCTTGCAAAAAGGTGATTTTCTTGCCTGTCTTTTGCAGCGGCCCAATAGCCGCGTCAAAGCCAAGTTTTTTGGCTTCAGCAATGCGCTTTTCGATGTAGGGGACATGACGCACTTCGCCACTCAAACCTACCTCACCAAAGACTACAGCGTTAGATTTAAGCTGTAGGCCTTTTGCCGCCGATCCAATCGCCATACATACAGCTAGGTCGGCTGCAGGTTCGGTAATACGCATACCGCCTACGATGTTTATATAAATGTCCTGGTCACTAAGTGATAGCTTAGTGCGCCGCTCAAGCATAGCGACTAATAAGTTTACGCGGTTGAGGTCTATGCCACTTGCCGCTCGTTTAGGATACCCGTAACTCGTCTTATTAACAAGAGCCTGGACCTCTACCAGGAGTGGCCGGGTGCCTTCCATGGTTGCCAGCACCACCGATCCATCACTGACTTGCCGTTCGGCGAGCAATGCAGCCGAGGGATTCTCGACAGTTTGCAAGCCTTTCTCGCCCATCTCAAAAATGCCGGCCTCGGTTGTTGGTCCAAAGCGGTTCTTGACCGCCCTGAGCACCTTAAAGCCACCGTAGCGTTCGCCTTCTAGTTGCAGCACGACGTCTACCACGTGCTCCAGCACCTTTGGCCCAGCAATATTACCCTCTTTGGTGACATGACCGACGAGGACCACTGCAGTGTTGCTTTGTTTGGCTGCGTTCAGGATGATCTGGGTGCTATTGGTACTTTGCGTTACGCTTCCCGCCGCCGAGGATACTGCCGCCACAGCCACGGTCTGGATAGAGTCGACAATGACTAATTCATATTCGCCGCTCGAAACCGTAGAGGCAATGTCGTCGGCACTGGTGCTGGTAGCCAATTGCAAGCCAGACTTAGGCGAAACACCAAGCCGTTCAGCCCGCAAGCCAACCTGATGACCAGATTCCTCACCACTTACATACAGCACTTTGTGCTTACCAGCGACGGCGTCAGCCAGCTGTAGAAGGAGCGTACTTTTACCAATGCCCGGTTGGCCGGCAATAAGGTTGACACTTCCAATGACAATCCCGCCGCCAAGTACGGTATCGACATCGTTCATTGTTGTCACCAGCCGCTTTTGGTCCTTTTGTACCGAAGCGCCAATAGAGGTTGGCGTCAGGATGTGGCCACTAGTAGCCACACTGCCCGCAGGGGTTTCTAGAATTGCTTCCTCTTGTAAGGTGTTCCAAGCGCCGCATTGCTGGCATTTGCCTGCCCAGCTTAAGGCAGTCTCACCACAGTTAGTACAGACGTATCGGATCCCTCTCTTTGCCATAGTCTCTCCATTATACCCTAGCTATTGCTTCTGGGTAGGTGTAAGACGGCTGTCTAGGGCTTCTTGGAGTTGCTGCTCTTGGATGGCGATAGCATTACGCTGGGCAACGATATCATTGTATTGCGTAATTAAGCTGTGAGTAGCCGATAACTCATTGTTATAGGCGTCCACCATGCTGTTGTACTGCGCTACATCTGCATTATATTGCGCCTGGTCCCTATTGGCGGCGTCTTGGTTAATCTGGTTTTCTTTGGTTTGTAAGCTCTTTAGCTTGCTGCTTAGATCGGTCTTGTTGCTACTAATCCGGTCCTTGAGGCCAGCAAGCTGCGCGTCAAACTGGGCCACCTGGGCCTTGCGCTGGTTAAATTCAGCCTGATATGACTGGGCGTACGCTACAATCTTGGCCCTGTTGGTAAAGTATTGTTTGTAATACGTTTCCAGGGACGGGGGCAAATTAGCTACTTCACTGCCCAGTACCGAGTGCAGCTCGTTAATAACATCAGCACCTTGCTGCTTGTAGCTGTCCATCTTTGCTTTGATATCTTGGTCGGTAAGGCCATGGTCGTAGTAATCCTGGAGCATCTGATCGACATGCTTGCGGTCACCGCTACTGAGCCTGTCATAGGCTTGGTGCAGCATTTCGTGGGCAGCAGTAACCTGTTCCACGCCAGCCAATCTGGGGTCACTCACCGAATAGATATAAATACCCTGGCGGTTACCGTGGTAGCACCCCAGGACGGCAGTTTGTTCACTCTTATCGGCACAGTGTGCATTAAAATCTTGTTTGTTTTCGAGCATTGGATGGTTAACGTAAAACAAGTGCCGGGCGGCTGGCGTCATGGTGTCGTCAGAAGCCAGCTGGGCAATAGTAGCTGGCGCTTGGTAATTACGCAAACGCCACCAGTCAGCAATTTGCTGGCGCTCTACCCAAACAGTTAGATTACCGGCCACAAGAATGACCAGCAACGCGTACGGCCAATATCGACGGAACCATTTCATGTAAGTACAGTTTATACTATTTTGGATTCCGCCGATATATGGTTGTTAGATACTGACAACAAACTGTTATTCAGTAACCGCTTCAAAGGTTAGTTCACCATTCTTGGCGCCAACCTGTACGATGGTGCCCTTTTGGAGTTTATCGTCGAGCATCTCTAGGGCGATGTGGTCTTCGACAGTATCCTGGATCAGGCGGCGCAATGGGCGTACGCCATTCTTGGCGTCATATCCCTTGTCTAGCAAGTATTGCTTGGCAGCAGCCGACAGCTGGATGCCAATGCCATGACGCTGCAGGCGGGCACGGAGCTCGTCGATCTGCAGGTCAACGATCCTGTAGATTTCTTTCTTGGTCAGCGCATGGAAAACAATTACTTTGTCGATACGGTTCAGGAGTTCAGGGCGCATAGCCTTCTTAAGCTCATCCAATACCTTGTCCTTGTTGCGGTCATGCATCACCTCAAGGTCGTCGTGATCGGTGCGGGTGTTAGCCTGGAAACCAAATGAGGCTTCTTTTTGCAGTTTCTCGGCACCGATATTGCTGGTCATAATCACGATAGTGTTCGTAAAGTCGATCTTGCGGCCCTTGGCGTCAGTCAACGAGCCATCTTCCAGGATCTGGAGCAGCATGTTAAAGGTGTCTGGATGTGCTTTTTCGATTTCGTCAAACAGCACCAAGCTATACGGATGGCGACGGATTTTATCGGTCAACTGGCCACCATCGTCATACCCAACGTAGCCGGCAGGTGCGCCAACTAAGCGGGCTACGTTGTGGTGCTCGCCAAATTCAGACATGTCGATCTTAACCATGGCGTCTTCGGAGCCAAAGAACTCACGAGCCAATACCCGGGCTAGCTCTGTCTTACCTACACCGGTTGGGCCCAGGAAAATAAATGAGCCGATCGGACGCTTTTCGCTACCGATACCTGAACGGTTACGACGGACGGCCCGAGCGACAGCTTCAACGGCTTCGGATTGGCCGATCACATACTTGCCCAGCGTCTTTTCTAGGTTAAGCAGGTACTTGGCTTCGGAGCGGATGACCTTTTTAACAGGCACACCGGTCATGCGCGAGATAACTTCGGCGACATCTTCGTCGGTAACGTTGATGCGTTTAGTGTCTTTGGAATTGGCTTCGTGCTTACCAAGCTCTTCGCTAATTTGGTGGGCACGCTGTTTATACTGTGCAGCGCGCTCGTAATCTTCGGCGTCGACAGCTTCGTCGATGCGGGTATTAACGAGCTTCAGTTCCTTTTGCAGCTTGCGGACGTCAGGGCTGGTCTTGCCCTTATCTACGCGCAAATGTGCAGAGGTTTCATCGAGCAAGTCGATAGCCTTGTCGGGCATATACCTGTCATGGATGTAGCGCTTAGACAATTGGACAATGTTGTCTAGGACTTCGTCGCTAATCTGGACACCGTGGAATTCTTCGTAGTGCTTGCGCAGGCCCTTAAGAATGGCAAGGGTTTCGGGAACTGTTGTTTCGGGCACCTGGACAGGTTGGAAACGGCGCTCAAGGGCAGCATCCTTTTCGATGTGCTTGGTATATTCGGCAGTGGTTGTTGCGCCAATTACTTGGATCTTACCGCGGGCTAGCGCTGGCTTCAGGATATTGCCTGCGTCCATGGCACCCTCGGCGGCACCAGCGCCAACAATCAGGTGCATCTCATCAATAAATACGATGGTCTTGTTGTCGTTCTCGAGTTCGGTCATCACCTTCTTTAGGCGCTCTTCGAACTCACCACGGTATTTGGTGCCGGCCAGCATGCCTGCCAGGTCAAGCATAATAATGCGCTTGTCCAGCAAGCTATCAGGCACATCCTCGCTAATAATGCGTTGGGCTAAACCCTCGACAATGGCGGTCTTACCGACACCTGGTTCACCGATCAAGACCGGGTTGTTTTTGGTACGACGGTTCAGTATGGTAACGACACGGCGGATTTGCGGCTCGCGGCCGACTACTGGGTCAAGTTTGCCAGAGCGGGCTTGGGCAGTAATGTCAGTGCCATAAAAGTCCAAGGCAGTCTTGCGACCCTTCTTGCTTGAACGGCGGCGGGTTTCGGTTGCCCCACCGTCTTCGTCTTCGTATTGCTGGCGGTTAAGGAACTGCTCTAGCTCGCTCATTAGCGCGTCAACATCAATACTCATATCGCGGAGCAGCACCGTTGCACGGGCATTCTTTTGGCTCAGAATACTGTACAAGATGTGCTCAGTGCCGCAGAACTCTTGGTTGAAGTCCTGGGCAGTGTCGTACGCCATGCGCAAGGTCAGCTTAGCGGTCTCGCTCAGGCCTTTGGCGCCTGCGTTAACGACAAGTGTCTTTGGGGTCAAGTTGAGGGCAACGCGCGCACGGTCAAGCGTAACGCCTGCGCCTTCCAACAACTTGGCACCCATGCTGCTTTCTTGGGCTAGAACGCCAAGCAGCAAGTGCTCGGTACCAACATATGCGCTACCAAAGCTACGGGCAATAGCATCGGCGTGTTTAAGGCTTTGAAGAGCATTGTTGGTCAAGTGATTCAAAAAATCTTGGAAATCTGCTGATCCGGGCATCATAATTTTTTGCCACCTTCCTAAGATGCCTTTATTTCTCGTGTCTGCATCTGTAAGTACTATGATATGTAATTAGCACTCGTCAGTCAAGAGTGCTAAATGTCACATCCCTCACAGATGTCCAGGCAGACTTCAGCTAGCTAAGCTGCATAGTGCTGGCATCAATAAAAGGTTCGAGCACTAGGCTACCTAACATGACTGGGTCACCGTTCATAGGCAACACAATGTCGCGGTGTTCAAAGGCACCTGGGAGTTTTAGCCCGGCCTCTGTAACTTCCACTTCTTCGGCGGCCAAACGGCTAATACTGATGCCGCTATGTGCACGCGTATCTGACTGTACGACGTGGTATGCAGCCGTACCGTCTTGCTCCTTAACTTGCCAAACCCCCACCAAATCAGACAGCGTATCGTCGTTAGTTAAGGGGTAAAATTCGGATGTTTTGGTCCGGCGCGTGTGTGGCCGGGTCACACCAACCAATACGCGCTCCCTGATTACGCCATCCGCAAAACCAATATGCGAGTCATTTGGCTCGCCATCATAAGCACGAGCAATAGACTCAAAGCTCTTTAAAGACATGAAAAACTCCTAGGCAGTTTAGTTGTTTTCTTCACCCCTAGGCTACGCTACCCCTAAGAAATTAGCAACTAGTATTCGTTGCTTTCTTCGGGTGCTGTGATCTGCTGTGGGTGGCACGCGCCGGCTTTAGCGCGCCGTAGGCATCCAAGCAGCGCCTTTGGCTGTATTGGGAATGCAACATCGGGGATTGTCATGTCCGCGTACAATCCAGCTCCGTCCCACTGATACTCCACGCGATCATCTCCGCCCTCCAGCTGGCCAGCTGAGGCCACGCGCAACGGTTCATGTAACGGATCTAGGGGGAACGGAAGACCAGCATACACATGATACATGGCAGGTATAACACCAGGCTCTCCGCGACCCATCTCCCCGTTGGCAATTTGGCGAGCCTCATCAAACGTGCTCGCCAAATAATACGGCTCTTCGCCCTCGGCCATGTCTGCCAGCTCACTTTCGGTGAGGCGGCGCAAAGGGCAGTCTTCGCAAGTGAACGCAGCAACTTCTGCTTGGTAAGGGCCGAGTTCTGTACTCATATCAAATTATTATGTCATAATTTTTAGCATAAATAAAGAGTGGCAGAAAACCGCTCTTTATTACTGGGGAGCGTAAACTACGCGTCTTCGCCGTGCTCTTCGATAGCTTCGAGCAAGCTGCTTTCGAGCTCAGACTTCTTCTTGAGCTTAGGAGCCTGGGCTTTCTTTGGCTCTTCAGAAGCAGCAACTGCTGCTGGAGCGGCTTCTTGCTCGGCAACAATGTCGAGTTCATAGCCAGTCAGCTTGCTGGCCAAACGGACGTTTTGGCCACCCTTACCAATAGCGATGCTCAACTGATCTTCTGGGACGACGACCTTGGCCTTCTTGTCTTCGCCCTGCAGGTCAACACGAGCGACCTTGGTTGGGCTGAGGGCATTGGTGATGTAAGTAGTTGAGCTTTCGTCCCAAACGATGATATCGATCTTTTCTTGCTCGCCGATTTCGCTCATAACAGCGTTAACGCGAGTACCGTGGCCACCTACGAAGGTACCAACAGGGTCAACACCAGGCACTGTGCTGTGAACAGCAAGCTTAGTGCGGACACCAGCTTCGCGGGCAATACCCTTGATCTCTACAGCGCCGCTTTCCATTTCTGGAACTTCAGCACGGAATAGCCATTCGATGAACTGGGTGCTACCGCGTGAAACTACCAGTTGAGGGCCGCGTGGGCCACGTTCAACATCCTTTAGAAACACCTTCAGGCGCTGGCCTGGGTAGTAGCGCTCACCCTGAATTTGCTCGCTGCGAGGCATGATACCTTGGGCTTTGCCGAGGTCCATACGGACAATGTTGCCTTCTACGCGGGCTACCAAAGCGTTAATAACGGTACCGATCTTGTCCTCGAATTCGTTCATAACGATTTCGCGTTCAGCTTCGCGAAGGCGCTGCAAAATAACCTGCTTAGCAGTCTGGGCGGCCACACGACCGAAGTTGTTGACCTTTTCGTGGACTTCAATCTCGTCACCGAGCTGGGCGTCCTTCTTCATAACCTTGGCTTCAGCCAAGCTAATTTCGTAGGCAGCGTTCTCGACGTCTTCTACGACCTCTTTGGCTACGTAGGCGTCTACGTCACCGGTGTTGAGGTTCATTGTTACGCGGACTTCCTGTTCGTGCTCACCGTAGTCGCGGCGGTAGGCAGCGGCCAAAGCCTGTTCAACTACTTCTTGGACCGTTTCTTCGGGAAGGTTCTTCTCTTCGGCAATAGCACGGATAGCTAGTGCCAGCTGTTTCATGTCTAAGTCCATGATTAATCCTTTCTTTTGTTCCTTTTCTCAAATTGTAAGGAGCTTGATACGAAAAAAGTCGACCGCGTTGGCCGACCATTACCTACAAGTATACCAAATCTTCCGTAAGGGTCAATGTGTGAAAAATTTCACATTTAAAATTTCCAGCAGACAGTAAGCTCGCTTGATGAAACAATACGACGGCGTTATTTTTGATTGGCGCAACACCTTAATCCATGACGTGACTGGCACCCTATTCCCCGATACATTACCAACCCTAACCAGATTGCACCAAACCTGTACATTCGCAGGGGTTGTTAGCGACAGACGCGCAGCACCCACCCATGCCGAAATGCGCCGTTTAAGGTTCCCGTTGCATAGAATGAGCTTTATACAAACTATAGAGCATATGCCCGATGGGTATCATTACACCGATCCGGTAGACCTAACCCCTGCAATCGGAGCATTAGAGAGTATAGGGCTAAGGCGTGATCGTATGGTGTATATTGGCGACCATGTGGATGATTTAACTGCCGCCCACGCTGTGGACGTGGATTTTATAGGCGTCACCACTGGCACTACGACCGTAGAGGAGTTCGTAATGGCCGGGGCACGGCTGGTAGTTGCTAGCCTCAACGAAGTACAGCCGTACCTGTAGGGCATTAGCTAACAGCGATATCGCGCAGCTATAATCATGCAGGTTTGCTATATTAAAAGCATATGCGTCACTTCCTACGTAACAAAAACAGGACGAGCGACCCTGTCTGGCATGTACAGCTTGCCATCTTAGTCGCCGCAATACTACAAATTGCTATACCCGATAAATATTCGGCAGGCCCGAAAGTCGTCATCCCAGTTATCGAGGTAGTATTAGCTGTTATTTTGGGCTTTACGACGCCAAAGGAGCCAATCTTCCGCTCGCTGGCCCGCCGCGTAAACGTCTTTTTGCTGATTGGCGCTACTACCTTAGCTAATGCCTACTCAGTGGTATCGGTTGCCAACGCCTTGCTTAAGGGCGGCAAAATATCCGACGGCCGCGGCCTGATTCTGACCGCCCTGATTATTTACCTGACCAACATAATTATCTTTGCCTTGTGGTACTGGGAGATGGATGGCGGTGGCCCTGGTGCCCGCCAAAAAGCTAAAAAGCACGAACAAGACTTTATGTTCCCCCAGCAGCAGAACGAAGACTTTAAACACCCACAGTGGATGCCTACCTTTGCTGATTATCTGTACGTTTCGTCTACCAATGCCATGGCCTTTAGCCCCACCGACACCATGCCCATGAGCCGCCGCGCCAAAATGCTAATGCTCGTTCAGGCAACAGTATCGATCGTAGTCGTCGCCTTGGTCGCCGCCCGCGCTGTCAACATCTTAAGCTAAGCAATACAACAAACACCCTACACATGAGGGTGTTTTTTATTGTGTAAACTGTTACTGCAACGACATGTGTCGCAAGTTAGTATCACCATTATCTGTATAAAACACGTTCAGACGACCGTCAAAGTCTATTGCCTGTGGGTCCCAGCCCGCATCGGCACCAACAGCCCCTTGCGGTGTAGCGCCAAAACCGTCTAAGTGCTCTTCGTGCCAGGCAGTGCCATCATTCCATAGCCTTACGAGCTGCTGATTAGTGGCGTCATATGTAAGCACCTGAAGCGTGCTCGTTGAAGCCGTGGCCGTATCAACCATGGCGCTCGTCATCTGGCCTAAATCACCATCAAAACGAATATTTGCATAGGGGTCACCGGCCAGATTCTCTTGCTGCCACGGGGTACTAGGAGCCGTCCACATGTGGCGTAAGTTGCCGTTCGTAGCGTCATAATAAAAGATATGCAAGGCATTATTCCAAACGACAGCCGAAGGATGATGTCCTGTATCTGTGTTGTTGCCTGCAATGGAGCCTGTGTCACCATCCAAGTTCTCAAAATGCCAGCCAGTGCCATCTGCCCAGCTGTGGCGCAAGTTGCCGGCTGTCGCATCGTAATAAAAGAGTTGCAGCGTACCAGAATAGATCACGGCAGTGGGGTTCAGCCCAATATTAGCGTCGTAATGACTGATTGATCCTGGGTCTCCTTCGAGATTCTCGAAATGCCAGCTACCGTCATAAAAGGCATGACGCAAGTTACCTGCTGTCGCATCGTAATAAAACACCTGAAGGGAGCTACCATAGACAAGTGCAACAGGTGTTTGCCCTAGATTATGGTCAAGACCACCAAGCGAGCCAGGGTCGCCATCTAGGGTCTCAAAATACCAAGTAGAACCGTCTGTCGAGAAAGCATGCCGGATATTGCCAGCGCCTTCGTCATAGTAAAACAAGTGGATAGCGTTCCCATATACAACCGCCGTAGGAGTTTGGCCAAGGTCGGAATTTTGCCTACCATTTGCACCACCTTCACCGTCCAGGGTTGAGAATGTCCACTGGGGGTTGCTTAGTGAAGGTGTTGTCGCCATTCGTAGGTCACCCAGGCCACGGTCGTAGTAAAAGGTATACAGCTTGTTATTGAATGTGATCGATGTAGGCTGACGGCCAGTATCTGCAGTCTGTTGGCTAACAGAGCCGGAATCACCGTCAAGCGTCTCATACGCCCAAGGCGTGCTACCCGATTCAGATCCCACAGTATACATACGCTGCAGCCATGCCAGAAGATTAGGGTCGCTACAGCTCGTAGTGCTCATGCAGTTACCATTGTTGCCGACTGCATCATACGCAAAATATGCGTTCTGATTATTAGTTAAGTCAGTTCCATTCACATTTGCAGGCTGGTTGCTGCTTGGATAATCCATATAGCCAACGAATTGGTGCGCGTTTGGCGTATTAGCTTGGTGGGCTGCTCGTGCAAAGTATGCAGTTGACTGATGATCAAGATGATCGGCATCAGTATAGTCCAGTGTGTAATCTTGGACACGAATAGTGTCAGGCCCAAAAATTGCCATACGGCTACTAAGCACATCGATTAATTGCTGTCGTGTATAACTAGGGCTTCCATCCAGAGGAGACAGAGTGCCAATACTGTTTTGCCAAAGCTTTTTAAGCGTCATGTAGTTAGTGCTAGGGAAACCCTCGGTCCCATTATTGGCACCGCCATCAGGCAGGCGCATGAACATTAGAGTAACGTTAGGGTTACTTTGCAGGGTAGCCAGCTGGACAGTATGGCCCAATAAGCTGTAGCTTACTGTATTCCAGCTATTACTTACACCAGCCATTTCGGCGTAAGCAGCACGCTCCCCTGCTTCTCGGCCCATCCAGTAGCTAGACCCCATGCCTCCATCTCCGGCGGTAGTGTAGATGGTTTCCACACACTTGCCCGCTGCAATGTCATTTTGAATCGCTGGATTCAAAAATAACAGGTCATCGTCTTCATGTGCAACGACGTTAAGGCTCTTGCCGACAGGGCATGCCGGATCGGCATGAGCCTTCTGAAGTGGCAGCAAAAGCGAGCCAACTAGCCCTATAATCGCCACAAGGACCGTTAATAGTTTGCTAACTCTTCTCATTCCACCCCCCCTTATTGTATGTTTGTATACAAATCATAATGCCCGCTTACTGCTGATGTAAATGTGCGTTTTCGCACGTTTTATATCTTGGCTACAGATCATGCTAGAATGAAACAATGAGCAAAAAAGTGAAGCGACTATTTGAGGGTTTTCAGCCCAGCAACTACAAAATTGAACTGACACCCGATGCCGACAAGATGACTATCCAGGGCACCGTGGTAATTACTGGCCACAAGGCCGGCCGGCCATCCGAAAGGATTACGCTTCACCAGCACAGCCTTAAGATTACCGAAGCCACCATCGCTAAGCACGACAAAAAGGTCACCCATGAAGTACCGGTGACGCGTATTAGCCACCACCGTAGCTTAGACGAAGTCCGTTTGCACGCCGACACCATGCTGTATCCTGGCCAATACACCATTACCCTCCGCTTCACTGGCAAGGTCCAAGATGGTATGCATGGTATTTATGCCAGCAACTACGAGATAGATGGCAAAAAAGCTAAGCTGATCTCTACGCAGTTCGAGAGCCACCATGCCCGCGAAGGCTTCCCCTGCGTCGACGAGCCCGAGGCCAAGGCCACGTTTGACCTTACTTTGGTGTCACCAGCAGGGCAAGCCGTCATTGGTAACATGCCTACTGCATCGCAAACAGAGAAAAACGGCAAGCTGGTAACTACCTTCCAAACCACTCCTAAGATGTCTACCTACTTGCTAGCGTTTGTATATGGCGATATGCACTGCAAAGAAACCAAGACTAACAGTGGCGTCGATGTTAGGGTTTGGGCCACCAAAGCCCAGCCAGCCGACACGCTCGACTTTGCTTTGGACGTTGCCAAGCGTGGCATCGAGTTCTTTGACGATTATTATGGCGTGCCTTACCCGCTGGCCAAGTGTGATCACGTAGCTATCCCCGACTTCTCGGCAGGCGCTATGGAGAACTGGGGCCTGATCACCTACCGTGAGCGTTGTATGCTGGTAGACCCGCGCACCGCATCCCAGAGTGGCCGCGAGATCGTCTGTTCAGTGATTTGCCACGAACTGTCACACCAATGGTTCGGTAACCTTGTTACCATGAAATGGTGGGATGACTTGTGGCTGAACGAAAGCTTCGCCAACGTCATGGAATATGTAGCTACAGATGCGCTATATCCTGAATGGAATATCTTTAATACCTTTATTACCCAAGAGGGTTTGTCGGCACTTCGCCGCGACTCTACTGCTGGTGTGCAGGCGGTCAAGACCGAAGTCCGCCATCCTGATGAGATTTCGACACTGTTTGACCCATCCATCGTCTACGCCAAGGGCGGCCGCTTGCTGAACATGCTCATGCACTACTTGGGCGAAGCTGATTTCCGCAAAGGCCTAAAAGCTTACTTTACCAAGCACGCATACGCCAACACCCGCGGTGACGACTTGTGGGCTGCCTTAAGCGCAGCCAGCGACAAAGATGTGGCAGCATTCATGAACCCATGGCTCACCCGCTCCGGCTACCCCGTCGTTAGCGCCACGCAAAACGGCAAAGACCTTGCCATAAGCCAAAAACACTTCCTTATGGACATGAGCAAGGCCGACGCCGAGCGCACTTGGCCTGTGCCATTGCTCAGCAACAACACAGCGGTGCCAGCGTTGTTAGAGCAGCCAGAGCAAGAAGTGGCACTTGGTTCTGACGAATACGTCAGGCTTAACCAAGGCGCCATCGGGCACTACATCGTGCATTACACCAAACCAGAACACGCCAGCGCGATTGCAGGAATGGTATCGGGCAAACAGTTAGATAGCGCCGAACGCCTAATGCTCCTAAGCGACACCTCCATGCTTGGCCGCGCCGGCATCGAGTCATTCGCCGCAAGTCTGGAACTCCTTAAGCACTACAGCCAAGAAGACAGTGAGCCCGTCTGGGACATTATTTCGCTCGTCTTGGCCGACTGCCGTCGCTTTGTTGACGTCGACCCTAATCTGGAAGCTCCGATCAAGGCGCTCATCCGCACGCTTATCGAAAACCAGTACCAACACCTTGGCTGGGACGAAAAGCCAGGTGAATCCAGCCAGGACACCAAGCTGCGGGCCACGATCATTGGCCTAGGCGTATACGCCGAACACGAAGATATCGTAAAACGCGCACTCGAACTTTTCGAAGCATACAAACATGACGACCACAGCGTCCATCCAGAACTCCGAGGCATTGTGTTTGGTGCAGCCATCCGCAACAACGTCAACAGCGCCTTTAGCTACCTTCTCGACATGGACCAAAAGACCAACAACGTCGACCTCAAGCAAGAAATCCTGGGCGCGCTAACGCTCACCAAGCAATCTGCAGAAATTGACACACTGCTAGGTCGCCTGAAGGATAGCGAGCAAGTCCGTTTGCAGGATGTCGACCACTGGCTGGTATACCTGCTTCGTAGCCGCTACGCCCGCGAACAGTCATGGAAATGGCTCCGCGACAACTGGGGTTGGGTCGAAGAAGCCTTTGGTGAAGACAAGTCCTACGATTACTTCCCACGCTACGCTGCCAGTGCATTTAGTACACAAAAGCTCTTGGATGAATACAAAGCTTTCTTTGAGCCACTCAAAGACCAGCCAGCACTGACCCGCAACATCACGATGGGTATCGAGGAGATCGAAAACCGCGTAGCTTGGCTGTCGCGCGACCTCAGCCCAGTACAAGCATACTTCGCTAAAGATCAGAAATAGCGTTAGTTACCCAGAAGTTGGGGCCACTAACTTCTATGGCCGCCAACTGGCAAGCACCTTGCCAAGCCTGGCTAGCTACCCATAAAGCTGCAGCAAACCGCATCTGTTGCAGCTTTTTTGGTGTAATGTATTCCAGCCCGGCACCCCAGTGCTGTGACGAGCGGTATTTAACCTCGCAAAAATAAACGACTTTGTGGCGCTCAGCCACTATGTCTATCTCGCACCAACGGGTGCGCCAGTTATTCGCAATAATCGTACAACCCTTCTGTTCCAGAAAGGCTGCCGCTGCCGCTTCGGCCCGGCGACCAATATCAAAGGTGGTCATAACGCCGTTAGTAAAGCACGGATTGGCGCAAATGACTTGCGATGCAGCTCACAGATACCATGATTTTGTAACGCCGCTACGTGTTCTGGCGTGCCATAGCCGACATGCCGCTCAAACGCGTACTGAGGATAGACAGATGCAGCTTCGGCCATAAAGGTATCGCGAGCGACCTTGGCCAAAATACTAGCCGCACTCACAGCCTTGACGGTGTCGTCTGCCTTGATAACACACTTACTACCAGGCTGGTCGGCCAAATAGTTATAATTCCCATCAATAATAATACCGGTGAACGGCAATTTAATTTGGGCAACAGCGCGACGCATGGCCAAGCGTACAGCCTCGGTCATACCGACTTCGTCGAGCTCTTTTGGCGTCACCCAGCCCAACCCGTAGGCCTTTGCCTTCATGCGGATCTCTATATAAAGACGCTGACGCTGTAAACGCGTCAGCTTTTTGGAGTCGGCAAGGCCTTTAATAGGCTTATCTAGAATTACAGCACCAGCCACAAGTGGGCCAGCCCAGCATCCTCTACCAACTTCATCGACCCCAATGATCATAACCTTAGTCTAACAACAAAATATTAGACTTGTAAAATTAAACGCCTGAGCCTAGGATGTGCTTGTAAAAATATAGTGAGGGGAGCATGGCACGCCTTTGGACTGGCAGCATAAACGAACAGTAATTTGCAACAGGGGCAAGATGTGATCAAAATCATATTCATTTTTTGTTTGGGAGCGCATAAATGGAAGTATGACACAGATCACACGAGAGGGACTTGCACATCAACCTGACGAACACGGCGAAGCCGACGGCGAGCCAGAGGCTGTCGTTGCCTCGACTGACGGCACTAGTTGGCGGACTCGAGTTGAGGATTACAGCAGAGGTTGGCATGGTTGGCGCGGCCGGGCTACCGCCTGGAGCGGACTAGCAGCACTTGGCCTAACCATTGGTTTTGTTCACGCTAAAGTCTTTGAAGGTGGTAGCGCAGCTCCTGTAGCCGGTACGGATAAGGGTGTCGCCACAGCCCCGGCTGTTCCCGGTGGCGCGCAATCGCCGAACACAGGCACACAAGGTAATGCAAATGTTAACATTTCCCCCACTCCCAGTAGTGGGGGTTTTAATAATGCAGCCGGGGGCGCAGCACTAACCTGTACAGATGTAAGAATAGTGCCGTTGGGCGGGAGCAAGTATAACGTCATCCCTGTAGTTTCAGGTGATACCTCTGGGGCTGACTTGTACACAGTAGCCGTCAACGACAACGATACCCGCGAGCACAAGAAAGGCATCGCATGGCTGCCGCTAGATTCATCGGTAAACACCTCGTTCCCACAGATCATGGTAGTTAACCTGGATGGAACTGGCGCCTCGCCATCCGACCTGGATGGACCACTCGGTGGTTCATTCCCCGACAGCCATATCTATGACTGCCCGGTCACTGCCTATCCTGGCAACTAGTTAAAGTATCCCGAAAAATAAAAAACCGCCGGTCAAACGGCGGTTTTTTGTGTAAGTACGAAGGCTATGCGTTTTCTTCGGTAGCTTCGGCTGGTTCAGCCTTAGCTTCTACGGGCTTTTCTGGAACAGTGTTAACTGCTTCACGGTCAAAGTCGACACCAGTTAGGCGAGCGGCCTTACCAGTACGCTCACGCATGTAGGTGAGGTAGTTGCGGCGGACTTTGCTACGCTTGGTAACTTCGATCTTTACAACCAATGGGCTGTGAATCAAAAAGCTCTTTTCGACGCCAACACCACTAGCGATGCGGCGGACGGTGATACGGCTGGTGTGGCTGTCCTTGCGGTCAGTACGGATAACCAGGCCCTTGAACACCTGAACGCGCTCTTTGTTGCCTTCTTTAATCTTTTGGTGCACGTTAACAGTGTCGCCACTGCGTACGTCTACGACGGCGTGCTTCTTGAATTTCTCTTCAATTTTTTGAATAACAGATTGCATAACCTATAAACCTTACACTAATATTCGCTTTCGATCAAGTATACCACATCTGTTAGGCAATGAAAAGACCTCTTACGTCGTCGGCGGTACTGGATCGGATAATTCCCAATAGTGATAAAAAATATCCCGCATCATGTTGGCATATGATTTGCTAATAATTTCGAGGCCAACTTTTCTTTCGTGCTTCCAATGATAGATGGCCACTGTATCGTTATAGATAATCGTCTGACCGTCGAAGGCTAGGATATCAGGTGACAGACGACGGTGCTCATACAAGCCCGCTTTCAACAATGCCTGGGCCGTGAAGGCCTCTGTTCCATTTTCGCCGTAGTTATAATTGGTGACTTCGATAGTCTTGTAGCCAGCTTCGATTTGACGTTCGCGGTGATGCCCTGCCCAGGAACTATCGGAGGATTCTTCTTCGATAGTGCCATTGCCAAATGACAGCAGCACGCCCTTTGTGCGTAGTTCGTGCCAGCACATCTGTTTATAGCCAGTTGCGCCTTCATAGGTTTGGACAAAAAAGGAGGCGCTTTCATCCTTAAGGGCGTTTAGGTCCGATGCCAAACCTTGCAAGATAAAACGCTGCTTTTTGAGCCTCTCCTCCTGCTGGATAAGCCTGACCTCAAGTTCGGTAATGTCACATGCAACGATAAACGCCCCGCGGTCGTCAGTACGGCGCGCTACCAAGCCGCGCTTTTCGAGCTCATCAATAATCCTATACACCTTGGTGCGGTTGACACCGGTATCCCGGCTCAGCTGGAGGTGCGTACTTGGGTTGCGGTAAAGCCCCAAATAAACCTTGGCCTGGTCACGGGTAAGTCCAAGCGTCCCCAATTTCTCTAGCAAGCCTTGCTCAGACGACGGTTTGATTATGTTCATTGTGATGAACAGTTTAACACTTGTTAGGCCATCGGGCTAACCTTATGGCAACATCATCACCTTTATGGCCACACCGCATGGCGGCGAGGTTCTGTTCGATGGTGCCGAAAAGCAAGTACAAAATATGCAACCAACTTCACCTGACGACACTAACTGGGATCTTTTTGACCCGATTGCTTACATTGGCCATAACTATGTGGCTTCTGTGTTGCCTGAAGACCATAAGGTTATCGACCGTATCATTGAGCGTATCGAGGAACTGCAGATATCCCCACGCTCAATGCAACGTGTCCTAAATGTCGGACATGGTTCGGTTTTTGCCGCTGATGCTGTAATCCAGCACTTAGTACATGACAAAGGCACGCTCGAACTCGTGGAATATGGCCAACTCAACCTCGCCCACATGCACGCCACAATCGCCAGAGGCCTCCAGGGCGACAAAAGCATTTGGCATAAGTTCGAAAAGCACGCCAGTTTTAAGTCACCAGTTTACAAAGATGGCCTGGAGCGAGTTTGGCAGCTCAGCCGGGTCCTTCCTGGCAGTATTTACGATTTGGCCAAAGCATCGTATGACGCGGCTTTTACCTTTTATTGCCCTGAATCAATCACGAGCGAAGTTGCCGAGTTTGAGCAAGCCGTACATAGTTTTGTCGGCTCTGTCAAAAAGGACGGGCTAGTAGTTATGGCGTTTATCCGTGGCTCGGAGGGTTACGACACGCCAGGACGTATTTTTCCAGCTGTAAGCATTGATTGTGAAGACGTCCATGCTTTGCTCAAAAACAAACTCAGGGACCTTGAAATTATTAACATCAGCTCCAGCCCTGCGTTCCGGCACGACACCGGCCCCCAAGCCAGCGGCATTGGTTTGGCTACAGGCATTAGACGCTAACCAGCAATATCCCAGACTCACCAGACACTATGGATGGTACAATAATGAGGTTTGGAGGGACTAGATATGGATTACGGCAAGGCCGCACTGGAAAAACATAAAGAGCTTCGGGGCAAGATAGCTATTGCGCTAAAGGACGAGCTCGACAGCAAGGAAAAACTAAGCATCTATTACACCCCTGGTGTGGGCGCCGTGAGCTCGTACGTCGCCGAGCACCCTGATGAAGCCCGTGATTATACCTGGCTTAACAATTCTGTAGCTGTCGTCAGTGATGGCTCGGCCGTTTTGGGTCTTGGCAACATTGGGCCTTACGGCGCGTTGCCAGTTATGGAAGGTAAGGCTATGTTATTCAAGCACTTCGGTCGCCTCGACGCAGTGCCTATCGTGCTAAATGTACATACTGCCGACGAAATCGTAGCCGCCGTCAAGGCCATTGCGCCCAGTTTTGGGGGCATTAACCTAGAAGATATTGCTGCTCCTATCTGTTTTGAGGTCGAAGAACGCCTAAAAGCCGAGCTCGACATCCCCGTAATGCACGACGACCAACACGGCACCGCCGTAGTAGTACTGGCCGGACTTATTAATGCTATGAAGGTAGTGGGGCGTAAGCTAGAAGACGCCAAAATTGTAGTCGTTGGTGCAGGCGCAGCAGGTACTGCAATTATTAAGCTGCTGCACGAATATGCCAACCCCCGCATCTTTGCCGTCGACAGCAAAGGCGTAATTAGTGCCAACCGCACCGACCTAAATGACGAGAAGCGTAAGTTGCTTGAATACAGTAATCTGTCGGGCATCGATGGCTCACTCGAAGACATTTTGCAGGGTGCGGACGTGTTTATTGGTGTCTCCAAGCCAGGCCTGCTAACACCCGAACTAATCAAAGCGATGGACAAGGACCCGATCATCTTTGCCATGGCCAATCCAGTACCAGAGATCATGCCCGACGAAGCCAAGGCCGCAGGTGTTGCGGTCATGGCTACCGGCCGCAGTGACTTCCCTAACCAAGTCAATAACTCCTTGGCCTTCCCTGGCATCTTTAGGGGCGCTCTGGACAACCGCGTCAAGACCATCACCGACAAGCACAAGATTGCCGCCGCCGAAGTTATTGCCTCGCTCGTCGGCAATCCGACTGCAGACCAGATCATGCCGTCACCGTTAGACGAGCGCTTAGTGCCGGAAATCGCTAAAGTTATTCGCTAATTGGTATGGTTGCTAAAAATAACTATTTGTTTTAAGATTGCCTAGTTAAAATTTAGGATTTTTGATGTTACGAAACAATAACGTTCTACGTATTGGCCTAGCTGCAGCGGCCGGGGCAGCTTTGGGCGCATGCGCCGTCTTTGGTGGCCGCATGATTTACCTTGAACACGAAGGTACCGAGCAAGATAACCGCGCGAGCACCTACGATCTACTAAGCCCTGGTACTGATTGTCGTGGATTGCTTGACGGTGTCCAACAAGTCACCTTCTCTAAAGATGGCGAGCTATACCGTGCCACAGGCCTCGAGAGTGGATGTGCTCCGATTTATGATCCAGGCACACTACTTAACCTAGGTGCGCTTACCACTACCGGTGATGGCACGCCGCTCTTTAACGCTTGCCGCTTTGATTCCGACAAGCCTAACCGTTTGAACGTGGTTGTTACGTATGGCGCTAACAACTGGGTCCAGGGCGACGTTAACCTATCGGCGGCTGGCGAAAAAGCTGCTGTAGCTGCCGGTATTCCTACATGCGAAAGTCAAGGCACCCCTGATATTGGTGGTCTCGAGATGCCAATGAATAACCTTCCACTACCTGAGCAGCCATCACCTCAGCCTATCCAGTACACAGCCTAGGCTGTAATAAATTTTACGGGCAGACAACAACCCTCCGCGATATGCTAAAGCCTTAGCAAAACGGAGGGTTATTTTATGTCCGAACGAAGCCAGCCAAACCCACGAAGCCATGGTGAACACTGTGGCCGTCGGGGCTTAGCCATCACCGGTGGCGTAGCCGCAGCTGCGCTAGCACTGGCGGCCTGCAGTAGTAGTACAAGCCCAAACAGCGCCAACGCTTCGCCGTCAGCGGCATACGGCACTAGCGCTCCAGGCAACCAAGCTGGCAACATCAATGGAGTAAATCCTTCGGTTAGTGTTCGCAACTACTGCGACGACTCTGCTGGCAACCGTGCACAGCCGATAGCCGTAAAGAACAATCGTCTGGTCGTAGCCATCCATGGCGAGTGCACCGGCGATCCTACAGCTCCAGTAGGCTTATACATACAACCGACCCAAGAAGCCGGGCATGCCGTCGTGGCCTTGCCCAATGGCGCCCAATTCGACGCCAGTTGCATCGCCAAAGGTGAATACGTGCGCACCGACGAAGCTTCGTCCGGCACCCCTCCAGGCCACACAGGTAGCTCTGACTGGCTAGAGGGCACCGACCCAGCCCGCCCCGAAGCTGGCGACTTATATGTACCGTGGAGTAACACAGGTTTTGTGGTGACGTCTTTGGGCAGTTTTAGCCTCAGCAGTTGCTAGCCAAGAGGTGGAATGATTGCAAAATTACAACTTTTATGCTATACTACGCTAATTAAAGCAGTAGGAGCTCTTCAGTGAAAAACCATAACTCTTTGGGCCGTAAGCTTGGCATTAGTGGCGCTGCCGCTACTCTTTGTGGTGCCGCTATTTTTGGCGGCCTCGAATTAGGTGGGGCTTTTGACAGCCACAATAACCGCCCAGCCCCAGCAGCTACTGATGGCGTTGGTGGTGCCCGGAACCCTATTCCAAACCCATCAGCACCACGTATTGATTGCTTTGGTTTAATTAGCGAAGTTGTTAAGGTCACTAATGGCTATGGTGGTGACTACATGGTTAACGGCACACGTGGTGGCGCTTGTGTTACTGTTTACAATCCAAATACCTATCAGGACTCTGGCGAATTAACCAACCAAGATGGTGACTTTGATGCCTGTACCATCCCCGGCCAGCCAAACAAATTGCACGTTAGGTTTCACGCCGACGCTACTAGCATGATTGAAGGTGACGCCAACCTTACGGCTGACGCAACATTGCCTCCAGACATCCAGACCTGTGCAGCTGCAGGAATGGACCCAAACTTTGGTTCAACCTTGTCTGCAGCCGCTCCTAGTAACTAGCCCTGGCTAGCCTACTACGCGGAATACTTCTTCTAAGGTGGTCGTCCCGGCGATCACCTTTAAAATACCGTCCTGAAGCATTGTGATCATGCCGTCCTCGCGGGCTTTTTGCTCGATCATATCGGTAGTGATCTCGTTGGGCGGTTTGCGCAATACTTGCTGGACACCTGGCGTCATCAGCATTTGCTCACGAATAGGTGTTTGGCCGGCATAACCAAATGGGTTCTCGCTGGAGGTGCCTGGCTTATACAGCGTAATGTTGGTCAGGTCAGGACGTTCGACACCTTGTGGCAACGTGTCGATTATTATCTTGAGCTGTGCCTTGAGGCCTTCGTCAGGCTGGTAGGGTTGTTTGGTTTTGTCGTCCAAAACACGTACCAAACGCTGCGCCATAACCAAGTGGATAGCCGAGGCAAACAATGGGTTCATACCAATAAAGTCCAACATACGCGTAAGCGCTGCAGACGCACTGGAGG
>CBJLZK010000003.1:0-19696 GCA_966427515.1 uncultured bacterium
CGGCTTGACCTGCTGCAGCTTGGCGTAGGAGCTGTAGGTACGGATGTCGTTAGCATAATGCAAGGTCAGCAGCAGGCTGGTAATTGCTAACCCGTCTACTTGGGACTCGAGCGGTAAGTACACCACGGTACCTAATTCCTTGAAGCATAGGATATTGTGCTTGGACGAAGTTACGAATTCCGCTGCGAGCTTTTCCCAGCGCTTAGCCTTTGGATATACCACGCTAATCTTGCGCTGTTCAAAATCACTGGCCTGGAGCTTAGCGTACTGGTCCCTGAAGGCTTTGTGCCACGCCGGGCCTTCGGCCACCACAGCTGCAGCATAAATTGAGGCTACTGATTCGTGTTTGAGCATCGAGTCAGCCGAGCGGTACCCCAGGCGCTTCATGGCCAGTTTAGGAACCTTCTTTTTGAGCAGCCGCTTGGCCGTTGCAGCCTTAAGCGCAAAACAAGTCTTGGTGGTCTTGTGGTTAGCCAGGAACTTTTGGATGGCACTGAGTACATCGTTAGAGCTAGCGTCCTTGGCAATACCGAGCACTGCACGCACCTTGGCTTCGTCGTCGCCTAAGCGGACTTGCAAGGTCCGGTATAGCTCTGGGCCAGTGGTATCATCGGGATCTAACCCGAGTTCGATAATTTTGGAGCGGACCTTTTGCATCAGTTCAGAGCTTAACCGAATGTCAGCAGCCGGCCGGCCGCTTGCGCGCTCCAACTCTTGGATGCTCTGGCCGAACAACGGCTGTTTTGCCCCCAGTGCTAACGATAGATACCGCGTCATTTACTTATAGATTACCACAAGCGTCATGTCTCGTACTAGACTGAGCCACACGGATTAGGGATAATTTAAACTTATGAACAAGCCCAAACCCGCTGCCCCAATGATATCTGCGAGCCGTCTCGAAACCTTCAGCGACGGCGTCATAGCCGTCATTATTACTATTATCGTCCTCGAGATCAAAGTGCCCCACGAGCCCACGCTACAGGCCCTCAAGCCCTTATTGCCTGTAGTTCTTGCCTACGCTCTTAGCTTTAGGCAAATTGGCACGTTTTGGAACAACCACCATCACTTGCTCAAGCTGGCCAAAAATGTGACACCAAAGATTATGTGGGCCAATCTTAACCTGTTATTCTTCTTGTCGCTCACGCCCTTTGTAACGCTGTGGTGGGGTGAGCATATTGACGCTACCTGGCCTACGGTTCTGTTCGGTGCTAATGCCCTTACCTGTGCGATCGCCTACCGCATGCTGCAGTCGGCCATAATTGCCGATTACGACCAAAAGATTATTAGGAAAGCCGGCTTTAATAAAGACTTCAAAGATAATGCCTCGGTCTTGTGTTACCTGGCATCTGTACCGCTGGCGTTTGTTAGCCCATGGCTATCTGTTGCGCTGTATGTAGCAGTGGCGGTCATTTGGGCAATCCCCGACCGCCGCGTCGAAACTGTACTCGAAAAGGAATAGTACAGAACTACTTCATTTTGGTGGGGTGGTAACCCCGTGGTGCGTGGTGTAGCCACTCTAGGAGCTGCTTTTCCTTTAGCAGGCCAGCTTGGGCGCCCACATCCTGGACAACGCTCATAGAGTTGATTGGTGCCCAACGCAAAGCATCCTCTAGACTCATGCCCTTTACCAAAGCAGCGACCAAGGTCGAGGCAAAGGCATCGCCAGCACCAGTGCGGTCTACTGGTGGAGCCGGGTCTGGGTACAATGGCATACTCCAACGGGCAATACCGTCTGAGGCATAGGCGCCATGAGGACCATCGGTGATGATTACAATATGCGGCCCTAGCGCGTGCAGGTGATCGAACAAGTCGTTAATGTCTTCGTGCTTGCCGCCGCCTACAAAGGCAGCTTCTTCGCGGTTCAAAATCAGGATTTCGCTGCGCTGGTAAATACGCTTGAGGCGTTCGGTGCCCGCTTCCATCTGGAAGGTACCGGGCTGGAAAGCTAAACGCACGCCAGGATTTTCGTCCAGCCAGTCCGAGACTTGGTCGTGGTAGTCCAGAGCATGTTCACTGATCGAACTAAAGTACACCCAACGTGGCACCTCCGAAGGACGGAAGTGTGGCCAGTGATAGTTGTATTCTTCGTGCTTAATCAGGATGGTACGCTCATCTTTGTACCAGAGCACGTAGTGCAAGTTACTCTTCATACGGGGGTTGATACGGATAAAGCGGGTGTCGACGTCGTTTTTGTCCAGCCAGGTGATAATTTCGCGGCCTTCGTGGTCGCCACCGACGTTAGTCACAAAACCAGCGTTCAGGCCTAAGCGTGCAAACGCCACGGCGGCGTTAGAGGCATTGCCGACACCCACCACTGTTTCGGCATGGTCGAATGGTAATTTGGTGCCGAACGGCATCAGCAGCCACTCATTGCCTTGGTCGTCCTTTTGGACGTCCGCTTGATCTTGTAATAGCTTAATAAACACATCGGTCACTACGTCGCCGATCGCTAGAATATCAATTTGACCCATCCTTATTTATTCCCACTCATATTAGCTTAACCATTATTGTGCCTTAACTAGCATCGCTTGTCTACAGGTCTTGGCTGTGCGATACAAACGAATCTTTGTCCAGCGAATCCTCGTCTAGTTCGCCCTTGCTTGCAGCCTGGGCCATATCTAACTGTTTCTTAAAGATTTTTTGGATGTCATTAACTGCATGTGGGTCCTTAGCCCAGGCTTTGAGCACTGGATCCTGCAAGGCTCGTGAATACGAGAATGTCAGTCCCCAAGGGTGTGGACCACGCTTAGCGATGCGGTTCAGGTTAATAAAGGCATCCTTTGGCGTTTGGCCACCGCTCAAAAAGACCACGCCGCCCAATTCGCTAGGGACATGTTCGTGTAGTACCCGCACAGTACGCTCGGCAACGTCGTCGTGGTTAATTGCCGCGCCACTATCCTTGCCTGGCAAGACCATACTGGTCTTGAGGATTGCACCCGGCAAATATACCCGGAAAGCACGCATAGTCTGGAACAAGATATCAAAGGTGTGCGCCATCACGCGTTCACAGTCCTCGATGCTATGGTTGCCGTCGAACAATACTTCTGGCTCAACAATCGGCACTACACCGTTATCTTGGCAAATACGGGCATAGCGGGCTAGCGTGTAGGTGTTGGCACCAATACATTCGTCGGACGGGATACCATCGCCAATGGTGATTACTGCCCGCCATTTGGCAAACTTAGCCCCAGCAGCTGCATACGTAGCCATATGCTCGGGTAGGCCGTCCAAACCTTGGGTAATTTTTTCGCCTGGGAATCCAGGTAGGTCCACTAGGCCTTTGTCGACCTTGATGCCCGGTATTACGCCGTGGTTCTTCATGTATTCACGGAAAACTTGGCCGTGGCCGGTACTCTGCCAAAAGGTTTCGTCGAACAAAATAACACCGCTCAGGATATCCTCGGCACCAGGTGTGGTGAACAGCAGCTCGCGGTATTCGCGGCGGCTTTCTTCGGTACATGCTACGCCTACAGCGTCGAAGCGCTTCTCGCAGCTGGCGTTACTTTCGTCGGCAGCCAATAAACCCTTGCCGGGGGCGGTAAGCTTCTTTGCGATTTCTTTTAGTTTATCCAGATCCATGTGTACCTCATTTACCCCTTAAATGCTGTTACTTCGTGAGCGGCCATAGCGATGTGTGTTGCTGTTAGGCCAAAATGTTCCAGTAGTTCGTTTGGCTCGCCCGATTCGCCAAAATGGTCGCGCATGCCAATACGTCTCATTACAGTAGGCAGGCGCTCAGCCAAAAGTTCGGCCACCACGCCACCCAAGCCACCAGCTATCTGCCCTTCTTCGGCGGTGACTACACAACGTGTCTTGTGGGCGCTAGCCAGAATAGCGTCTTCGTCAAGTGGCTTAATAGTAGGCACGTGCAGCACGTCTGCTTTAATGCCGTCTTTGGCTAGGATTTTGGCAGCCCTCAGAGCTTGTGGCGTCATTGTACCAGTAGCAATAATCGTGACGTCGCTACCCTCGGCCAAAAGATAAGCCTTGCCAATTTCGAATGGCGTTTTGTCTGTTGTGATTACCGGTGTCTTTTCACGGGCCAAACGCATATAGGTTGGACGCTTATTGTCGGCGGCCATGGCCAGCGTAGCTTTTTCAGCCTCGACGGAGTCACAGGGCGCAATCACCACCATATTTGGCAGTACACGGGTAATTGCTATATCTTCGAGCATCTGGTGCGTGGCGCCATCTGGCCCTACGCTAATGCCAGCGTGCGAGCCAATAATCTTTACAGGTTGGTTGTTCAAGCAAATAGTGGTACGGATCTGCTCCCAGTTACGGCCAGGGCTAAACGCTGCATAAGAGCTCACGAATGGGATCTTGCCCATTGCTGCCATACCCGATCCCAAGGTCACAAGGTTTTGTTCACCGATGCCAATCTCTACAAACCGTTCGGGGAAAGCTTTGGCAAAGTCGCCCATTTTGGTACTGTCGGTGAGGTCGGCGCAAGCAGCCACAACCTGGTCGTTACGCTTACCGGCCTCTAAAAGACCGCGTCCAAAACCAGTCCTGATGGGCTCTTCGGCTAATTCTTTGTCTAGATCGACAAGATGCATATCATCATTGGTATAAAACGTCATCTTATTCGGCCTCACTCTTAATCTTGCCACGCAGAGTACGGAGCTCCTTTAGGGCTACCTTAGCCTGCTCGGCGTTAGGCGGTGAACCATGCCAGTGGAAGTCGTATTCCATAAAATCAACACCCTTGCCTGGAATAGTGTGGGCCAAGATAACTACAGGCTTCTCGACGATAGCCCGAGCCATCGAACAAGCGTCGATCACTGCTTCTGGGTCGTTGCCGTCAATCTCGAGCACATGCCAACCAAAGGCTTCCCATTTAGCCCGCAGGTCTTCGAGCGGCATAACCACCTCGGTAGGTCCATCAATCTGAATGTTGTTGCGGTCAACAATGGCAATCAAATTATTAAGCTTGTACTTGGCAATCGTCATAATTGCTTCCCAGTTATTGCCTTCGTCGAGTTCACCGTCCCCGGTTACTACGTACACCCAGCGATGGTGCTGGCCATTCATGCGCAACGCCAAGGCCATACCGGCGGCTTGGCTCAGGCCGCAGCCCAAGGGGCCACTGGTAGTTTCGAGCCCTGGTAATTTAGTTCGCTCAGGGTGGCCCTGCAGCCGTGAACCTAGCTTGCGTAAGGTCATCAGCTCACTCTTATCAAAATAACCAGCTTCGGCCATAGCGGCATAGCGCACAGGCACACAATGCCCATTGCTCTGAATCAAAATATCGCGCTGATCCCAGTCGGGATTTTTAGGATCATGGCGTAAGATATTAAAATATAACGCCGTAAAAATATCAGCTAAACCTAACGGACCCGCCGAGTGACCGCTACCAGCTTCCTCTAGCATTTTGATAATATCTTGGCGAATTTCGTTCGCCTTCAATTCTAATTCTTCGATGGAATATATCTGTCGCATACCCTTAAAAGCTTACGCTTAGTACTGAACATATACTACAGCAGTTTAGAGCAATGCGCCAGGAGACTACTGAAGTAGATTTAGATAACAGCTCGGCCGAGCATGCCGTATGCCATGCGCGGGTCGGCAGCGTGTTGGATAAAGCCGCCAACGTTGAGTACGTCTACGCCGCCAGCTGCCAGAGCTTTGGCGTTGACGTTGTTGATGCCGCCGTCCCAACCGATCTCGAGCTGAGGCTTGAGCTGGCGAAGCAGCTTAACTTTGTCGAGCAAAGCCAGATCCGCCTGGCCACCAAAATGACCAAGGTCACCCGAGAAAACTAGCACGTAATCAATCCACTCCAAAGCTGGACGGATTAATTCCACCGGCGTTTTGGGCTTAAGCGCCACACCTACTTCGATACCATGGCGGTGCATCAGCTCGGCAAACGGTACAAAATTACCGTCTGATTCGGCGTGCACAATCACCATCTGGGGTGCAAGGCTCAAGAATACTTTGTAATGCTCAAATGGCTTTTGGTACATCACGTGCAAATCAGCACGCACGCCACCGGGCCACCAAGCTTGGTCGATAGGAATCGTCTTGGTTGGGGCAAATTGGCCGTCAGCCAAATCAATATGGATGCGTGTTGCGAACTGTGCGATCCGATTGACCTGATGCCGGTACTCCTCTGGTGTCCCCGCCAAAACTGTCGGGCAAATTGTAGCACTCATATGCGACTAGTATAACGCTTATGCTTGGTTTTGGGGAGACTTTTTTACTACAGGCTAGCCTAACTGGTCAAGCTCGTGGATGCGCCGCTTAAAGCGCATAGCGCCAGCGAATGGCGTCGCCAGCCATGCTTCGGCAATCCTTAAAGCTTCGTCTGTCTGGATATAGCGAGCAGGCAGACACAGCACGTTGCTGTCGTCGTCGTTACGCGAGGCACGTGCCTCTTCGACGCTCCAGACTAAACTTGCGCGCATACCCTTAAACCTGTTGGCGGCCATGCACATGCCCTGGCCACTACCACAAATCAGGATACCGCGGGGATCTTTGTCTTTGCTAGCCTGGATCGCCCGAACCGTCCGTTCGGCAAACTGCGGAAAGTCGTCTTCGGGTTTAAGCTGCTTATCGCCTTCGTCAACGACATCATAGCCTGCACGAGTTAACGCTTCGGTAAGTTTAGCCTTTAGTTCAAAGCCGTTGTGGTCGGCGCCAATGTAGATCTTCATATATCTACATTATAAACATAAGCGTCTTTTCGTGCGCCTACTATTTTCGCTGTTCTTTGGGGCTCACATTACCACGCCATTTTTGGACTGTGGAGGTCATTTCACTGCCAAGCGACAACAAGGTAGTAGCAGTGTCGTACTCATGTAATTTGCGCTCCAGGTAGGCGTCAAAACGACGGAGATACGGTTCGGTCCAGCGCCATACAGCAATAGCCTTATGGGCCACAAACAGCGCTGTAGCCTTGGAGCACTGTGCCAAGATAATGCTCCATACTTGGATATACGCAATGACGACCCGAATGTATTGGTCGGCATGGGCATGGGCGCTAATCACCACGACGTTAAACTTCACCCATCCCAACAATGCCACAGCACGCAGACGCCAGGTCCAGTGGCGCATAACGGTTGGCTCATATGTTTCCAGGGTCTGATGGGCAGGCTCCTCCGTTGGCGCAATCACTTGCATGGGGGTAAATGGATGAGGAATTGGCGCTGCCACAGGGTGGACCTCGCTTGCGTTAAGACGACGCCTAAACACAAACCTTACCAACTTAACAATTTCGCGCCTAAAGATAAGCAGCCCAAGCAATATAAAGAGCACTATTACTAGACGAATAACACCACTAGGGCTCATGGGATGGTCAGTGCCGGGCAGTTGCCCCATCATCAAAAAAGAAGTGACGGCGTTCACTACAGCCGGCACTCCCAAAAGTAACCATATTTCTTTTATGGCGAGAAGCAGAACAGCAAATTTAATCAGGGTATTACTCACGCCGGTCTCCACCGTGTTACGTGTACATAATACCCTGATTTATGCTAACTTGCAAAAAAGCGATTAATATTGTGCGCTTACTTGTCGCCCTGCTTTTCATGCAAGATACGGCCAGTGTCGGCAGTCACTTCAACCAAACGGTTGCTGTAGCCCCATTCGTTGTCGTACCAAGCTACAACCTTAAGCATGTTGCCGCCAATAACAGCGGTTAGCTTGAGGTCGACAATAGCCGAGTGGCTGTTGCCAATAAAGTCGCTGCTCACGAGCTCTTCTTCGGTTACTGCCAGGATCCCTTGATAGTAAGGTTCAGCGGCAGCTTTCTTAAAGGCTTCGTTAACTTCTTCGACAGTAACATTGCGCTTAGTGATAATCACAAAGTCGCTTAGGCTAACGACTGGGGTAGGAACGCGCACGCTCATACCGCCAAAGATACCTTCCAGGGCTGGCAATGCCTTGGCTGCGGCAATCGATGCGCCGGTGGTGGTAGGCACGATGTTTTCGGCAGCATTGCGAGCTTCACGCAAGTCCTTAGCGGGTGCATCCTGCAGCTTCTGGCTCGCGGTGTAGCTGTGGACTGTGGTCATCATGGCCTTATCAATACCAAAGTTGCTCTCGATAACAGCGGCTACCGGCGTAATACAGTTGGTAGTACAGCTAGCATTGCTGATAATATCGTTACCGTCCTGGAGCTTGTCGTCGTTGACGCCGAGCACGATGGTGTCGGCAGAATCAGCGTTGCTTCCCTTGGCGGGCGCACTAATAACTACACGCTTAGCACCGGCGGTAATGTGCGCCCGGGCTTTATCCGGCTCCACAAAGAAACCAGTCGATTCGATAACGACATCAATGTTCAGGTCCTTCCATGGCAGTGCAGCTGGATCCTTTTCTGCCAGTACCCTGATCTTTTGGTCTTTGACGATGATGTTTTGGTCGTCAAAGGTGACGTCGTACTGATAGCCACCATAGTTACTGTCGTGCTTGAGCAAGTGAGCCAATGTCCTGGTGTCGGTCAGGTCATTAATTGCTACGATCTCTATATCGGAGCGTTCAAAAGCAATCTTAAAAGCGTTGCGGCCAATGCGGCCAAAGCCGTTAATTGCGATTCGCGTCTTCACAAGTACCCCCATTTCTAAAAAGCATTAGCGTTATCTCACGCATATTGTAAGGGGTAGCTATGGTTGTTGCAAGGGAACGAGCTTCTTTAGGTCATCAAATATGACAGGGTTAGCAGCCACAAAGCGCATATCGCGGTAGTCATACGTGCTGCTATTCCAGTTCTCGACGCGGCCGCCAGCCTCTTGGATAAGCAGCATCCCGGGGGCATGGTCCCAAGGGCCTTTGCCACCTGCCACGATAGTGCCGTCAATGGCTCCGTTGGCGATATAGGTATTTTCGCAGCCAGAAGCATGCAGCTTGGGAATGCCTGCTACTTTTGGGCGTATTTCTGGCACAAAATTGGGTACGCCAACCTTCAGCCAGTTGCCAGTAACGACAACATATGCACGCTCCAATGGGCGGTTACTCACGTGGATTGGGTGGCCGTTGCGCGTTGCACCCCTGCCTTTGATAGCCAGGTAATATTCGTCAGTAAAGAAGTTATAAATTACGCTTAGTACCGGCTGGTGGTTGTCGATCAAACAAATCATATTGGTAGAAAACGGCAAACCGCGCGTAAAGCATTCAGTTCCGTCAATTGGATCCACCAGCCAGAACGTCTCTTGCTCTAGGTCCACGCCAGTCTCTTCACCGCCAAAGGCAATAGAACTATCAATTTCGGCCATGGCCGCCTTGAGGCGGTTTTCGACCATCACATCCATCTCGGTGACTATGGACTTGTCGTCCTTTAGGTGATGCTCAATCGAGCCAAAACCCTTTAATAACTTAGGGCGCAGTTCCTGCAGCGTTAGGCGGATGTGTTTTTCGGCATGGTCCAAAAAGTCATTAGTTGGCTTCATGCTGCCAAAATCCCGTTCTGCATCACAAAGCTGTGCATCCGCAGCAAAATGTCGTAATCAGTGTATTTGTCAAAGTTACTTGGGGCGATCCACAAAAAGTCATCATGCTCATCGCCAAGCGTAACTTCTGTTCCTTCGGGTACTTGCTCAGTATAAAACAACCAACTTTTCGACTTGCCGCCACGCATATCTGAAGTAGCAAAAATTAACTGGGGGTCTTGCAGTGTAATGCCAACCTCTTCTTGCGTTTCGCGGATAGCTGCGGCTTTGATATCTTCGTTAGGCTCAACACGGCCGCCAGGAAGATCCCACGCGCCAGGCTGCAGCGTATCAGTTGGGCTACGCTTTACGATCAGCATCTGCCCCTCTTGGTTCAAGACGACAGCGCGGGCAGTTATATTAGTTTGTTGGCCCTTCATCTTACCTCCTACTATCCCACAACTCGCGGGCGATGTCATTTTTGAGCATATACGTTAGGACCTCGTGGTATCTGGTACCAGTAAAAAGCTCCATAGCCTCATCTAATGTGTGCCACGAATAATCATCGTGTTCGTGGCTCAATGTTACTTTTGGATCCATAACACGGGCCGCAAGGGTAATGCGCACCAGGCTTACTTCGGCTTTGGCGTCAGTATTGTAATTGGCCGCGGTGTCGGCAAACACCCAGTGCAAATCTTTGTAGCCTACAGTCAGGCCGGCTTCCTCTTGAAGTTCACGGAGGCCACCCAAAATCACATCTTCACCGTCCTCGACCTTGCCTCCAGGGAGGTCAAGGCCGCCTGGACGATGGTTGTCGTTAGCACTGCGCCTGAGGAGCAGCAGCTGCCCTTGGCCATCAAAAACGAGGGTTTTAGCGACAACGTGCGTCAGCATGACTACTTGTTGTTATAGCGGTCGATTGATTCTTTGATGATAGCCTTGGCAGCTTCAACGTCACCCCAGCCTAATACCTTGGTGCTACCAGGCTTTTTAAGGTCCTTGTAGTGGCTAAAGTGGTGCTCGATCTGTTGCTTCCAGCGCTCACCGAGGTCATCAAGTGAGTTAATACTGTCGCCAGTATTGCGGTCGTCAGCGGGCACTACGACTACCTTGTGGTCAGCTTCGCCATCGTCCTCGAAGTTGAGGATACCGACAACCTTGGCTTCAAGCCAAACGCCAGTGGGCAATGGTTCGTCAGTAACGATCAAAGTGTCGAGTTCGTCACCATCCTCGTCCAAAGTATGAGGAATAAAGCAGTAGTTGCAAGGCTTAGCAAAGATTGCTGGCTCTACGCGGTCAAGCATAAATGCTGCGCGCTTTCGATCCCACTCGATCTTCATCATCGATCCCTTAGAGATTTCGACGACGGTGTTAACGGTGCCGTTTTGGTAATCACCGGTCTCTAGAACTTGGTTGAAATCAGCCATGTTTTAAAAGCTCCTTTACTCCTGTAACTTGTGGTTTGGTTCGTTTCTATTGTACACTAATTCCTGAAGAGTTATGGCAAAAACAGGAATCATTGGGCACCGTGGCGCTGCAGGTTTAGCACTAGAGAACAGCCATGATAGCCTTCTCGCTGCAATGGAGCACGAGATGGATGGCATCGAGTTCGACGTGCGCAAAACCAAAGACGGCCAACTGGTAGTGATGCACGACAAGCACACCGGCCGTATTGCCGAGCAAAAAGTCCCAGTCAACCTTAAGACGCTCAAAGAGTTACAGGCTATCAAGCTCAAAAATGGCCAACACATCCCAACCCTAGAGGAAGTCTGCAAACTTATCGGCGACAAAATGATGATGGTTATCGACATCAAAGACAGCGGTTCTGCCGACGAGCTGCTGCGCGTCCTGCGTAAGTTCCCCAAGGCCAAGCTAAGTTTTACTTCGCTTAAATACAATGATTTAGCCAAACTACGCCAAGCCCTGCCTGACGTGCCTTTTTACGTCCGTGACCTATTGAACCCCTTCGAAATTATCCATACCGCCAAGCGGATGCACGCTACTGGCATTAGTTTGAATATGTGGCTAATGAACCCACTGACTTACTGGATGGCAAAGCGCAAACGCCTAGAGATCCGCGTATATACCGTTAATAGCATTTGGTTAGTTAAATTATTGCGCAAAATTTACCCTGGCATTGTAATTTACACTAACCACCCCGAACGTTTTGTTGGCAAACTGCAGCGCCAAAACCAAGCACGCATCGCATAAAGGAGGACCAGATGAAAGCAACTCTCGACCACGTTGAGCAGCTCGCTCCAAATATTAAGACCTTTTGGTTTAAACCAGAGCGTCGCATCCACCATGTGTCCGGCGAATACACCGAGCTCTACCTGCCTCACGACAACCCCGACGAGCGGGGTCAAAAGCACTGGTTTACGATCTCTAGTTCATCCACAGACGAACTCATGAGCATTACCACTAAGTTCCCAGCCCCCGACCAACAAATGAGTACGTTTAAGCAAACCTTGCTTAGTTTGCCTGTAGGCGCCGAAGTCAACCTGGCTGAGCCCATGGGCGATTTTGTCCTGCCCAAAGACAAGAATATCCCTATCTTGTATATCGCAGGCGGCATCGGGGTTACACCAATTCACAGCATGGTTAAGTACCTGCACGATACCGGCGAAAGGCGTGACATTACTCTGCTATACGCCGCGAACAACCCGTCAGAAATCGTCTTTAGCGACCTCTTCAACAGTTATCCTATGCAGTTTGTGCCTATAGTAAAAAACCCAGATGCTAGCTGGCACGGCGAAACCGGCGTGCTAACACCTGAGCGGATTATTTCTTATCTTAAACCAGGCATGCTGGTGTATCTTTCTGGTCCTGAGCCGATGATCGAGGCCCTCACCAAAGACCTCGAAGCGCAGGGCGTCGACAAACGTAACGTTGTTACCGACTTCTTCCCTGGCTATACACAGTTCTAAGATCAGTTCTGGACGATCACCGTACCCATCATGTCTGGGTGGATGTTGCACTTGTAGCTAAACGTGCCCGCGGCAGTAAAGGTAAAGCTATAGCTCTGCCCGCTATCGAGCGTGCCGCTATCAAAACCGCCACCACTCGTAGCGGTGACGGTATGGCCGACGCTGTCATTGTTGGTCCACGTGACGGTAGTGCCTTTTTTAACTTTGATAGTAGTGGGCGAAAACGCAAAGTTTTGAATAGCCACCGAACTCGCCATCACAGCATTTGGCGTGGTGCCTTGTTGGCTAGACATGCTCATACTTTTTATTTTGCCGGCTGGCTTGTTGCCGTTCCAGATAAGCAGCCCAGCAACTACAGCAATTACCGCTACGACTACAATGCCGCCGATTACTTTCTTGTCCATCCCTTAAGCCCTCTTTTAAAGCTTAAGGATATTGTAGCACTACTCGCCGTGCTTGCGACTGTGATCTTCGAGGTATTCACGGATGCGCAGTGCAGCTGTGGCGCCTTCACCGGCAGCGGTAGCAATCTGCATAGTGGCACCCGAACGGACGTCGCCTGCAGCAAATACGCCTGGCATCGAAGTTTCGAGCTCGTCGTTAGTCTTAACAAAACCAACTTCGTCTAAGTCTATTGCGCTATCGCGCAAGAATGTCGTGTTTGGCAGCAAGCCAACGAATACGAATACGCCGTCGGTAGGGAACTCTTTCTTTTCGCCAGTAGCTTTGTCGGTACCGATCACCTTAACTACCTTATTATCCTCACCAACGATTTCATCGGTAGTTGTGTTTAGGTGCACGGTAATCTTCTCGGCATATTTTTCTTCGAGCTCGTGCTGCAAGATCTCGGAAGCCCTGATCTCGCTACGTACCAATAGGTCGATGTGCGAAGCAAAACGAGTCAAAAAGATTGCCTCTTGGACGGCCGAGTTGCCACCGCCGACGACTACAAGGCGCTTGTCACGGTAAAAAGCACCGTCACAGGTAGCGCAGTAGTGCACGCCGCGGGCGTAATATTCCATCTCGCCAGGTACACCAAGCTTTTTGTAGTCTGTGCCAGTGGCGATCAAGACGGCCTTGGCGCGCATGTCACCACTAGTAGTCTCGAGTTTTTTATACTTACCTTCGTCAACGATTTTGGTAACTTCGCCTAGTTCAATCTGCGTACCAAAGCGTTCAGCTTGCTGGCGCTGGTCTTCGGCAAATTCCAGGCCAGCAACGCCATTAGGAAATCCAGGGTAGTTGTCGATCCAGTCAGTAATGGCAGCCATCCCGCCGACGACACCTTTCTCGAAGATCATCGTTTCGATATCTTCGCGGGTAGTGTAGATCGCCGCTGTCAAAGAAGCTGGTCCAGCGCCAATCATAATAACGTCGTGCACAGTTTTATTAGTCTCAGTTGTTTCGTTGTCTGCCATATAAATAAGTCAATTCTTGGTTAGGCTACGGCAGGTGCCAATTTAGCCAGGTTGTAGCCAACGACCACGTCACGTGAGTCGTCCTGCTGGGTAATAACGGTTACGGGGACTGTGGTCACGCCGCTCAATGCCATAGCTTCGGCCTGGCGTTCTGGGTTTTGATCGAGGTTAACCTCATCATAGCCTACGCCCTTGGCGGACAAGTATTTCTTGACCATGACACAGTAGGCGCAAGTGTTAGTAGTAAAGATAGTTACATTTTTTGGCATATCCCCTCCACGTAGATTTAGCCTTTTGGTTTTTTGGTGCTTATGCTTATGTATTGTACACCTAGCGTCAGTTGAGGCGTCAATACCACTACATATTGTGTTTTTTACGTTATTTGCTACCAATCGAGTGCAAAGTAACATCAAACACTAACGCAGCGTTAGCAGGAATACCCGAACCTGATGGTGGATTAGCACCGTATGCTTGGTCGGCAGGGATCAACAAACGACGGGTGCCGCCAACCTTCATACCAACCAAACCGTTCTTCCAACCAGTAATCACTTGGTCGAGGCCGAACGACACAGGTTGGCCGCTATCAAGTGAACTTTGGAAAACCGTACCAGTAGCAGCTACAGCACCGGTGTAATCAACGGTTACTGTGTCACCTGCCTTTACCTCCTGGCCTGTGCCTGGAGTAGTATCAATAGTTTGTAGGCTATCAACGGTAGCGACTGGTGTAAAGTTTTGCATCTTAGTGCCCTCCAATTTCTTAGTGTTAGCAGTATTCTGGCTGCTTGTATTATTGCTATTCGTTTTCTTGTTGTCTTGGACGATCTGCCAAATTACCGAAGCGCTCACGCCGACAGTGGTAATTAGGAAGGCCGCAGCCATCACTAGGGCGAAGATCCGCTCTCGTTTTCTTGCCATAAATTCGTTATCCCCTTTTCGCTACATTTGCCTGGACGGCGTCTAAATATTGCATGTCTAATTGGGCAGGTTGCTGCGGAAAACCATATTGGAACCCATACAACATAGCCTTCTGTAGGATATCTGTCCTGAAGGTTAAGTTGGCAAAGTCCTTAATAGGTACCCACATCGGTGTGTGCTGGTTGCCCATGGCGAACAGCTTGGCTTCTTCGCTCTCAGGGTGCAGCTGGGGCTCTCCGCCTGCTACCTCGCACAAATATATGTACTGGGTACCGTACGGGTCACCTGCTTCTTCTACGAACACCAAACGGCCACCCGTGACCATCAGGCCACTTTCTTCCTGGATCTCGCGGCGCAGTGCTTGCTCTGGCGCCTCGCCTGAATCAATACCCCCACCAAGTAATGTGTAATATTCATGCCCGAACTTATTCCGGTGCATTACTAGCGTCTGATCATCTTTGACGATGATCGCCCTCACTGCCTTCCTCATAGTGTTTTTATTGTAGCCTGCACATGACCATAAATCAAAGCAATTCGAAATCGCTTCGTAAGTCCTACCTGGTCGCGCCCGGTTGTTTTGGTTTCAGGTGACTCTTCGCTTAGTGCAGCCAGAGTGTGAAGCTTTTGAGACCACCGGGCTCAAAAGTTCATACGCTGCGCGTGAACGGTCACCTGAAAGTAAAGTAACCGGATAGCGGCCAGGTAGGACTTACGAAGCGATTTCGAATTGTTTGAGCTTCTTCTTGGTGGCTTCGGTGCCGCCGCGTTGCAGCTTGAGGAGTTCAGCGTAGATGCCGCCACTCTTGGCCAGGTCTTCCGGCGAGCCAGCTTCGTCAACGTGGCCACCCTGCAAGGTAATAATCTGATCGACGTTTTGAATGGTGCTTAAACGGTGGGCAATGATCAGCGTAGTGCGCCCCTTCATCAGGCGCTCCAGAGCTTCTTGCACCAAGTGCTCACTTTTGCTATCCAGGCTGCTGGTAGCCTCGTCCAGGATCAAGATTGGCGCGTCTTTTAGCAGCGCCCGGGCAATGGCGATGCGTTGCTTTTGGCCGCCGCTCAATTTAAGGCCGCGTTCGCCGATTTCGGTGTCGTAACCTTTTTCGAACTTACGGATGAACTCATCGGCGTTAGCTGCTTTGGCGGCGGCGATTACTTCTTGTTCGGAGGCATTTGGGCGGCCGTAGGTAATGTTCTCGCGGATGGTGCCACTAAACAGTGCTGGTTCCTGGAATACCACACCAATACTACCGCGCAAGCTGGCCTGGGCTACATCACCCACGTTTTGGCCGTCGATGGTAATGGCGCCGCCCTTGACGTCGTACAGCCGGAGCAACAGATTGGTGAGCGTCGTCTTGCCTTCGCCACTCTCACCTACCAGCGCAGCTTTAGTGTCGGGCCTGATAGTAAAGTTCACCTTCTTGAGCACCAAGGTTTCGTCGTCATAGCCAAAAGCCACATCATTGAACTTAATTTCACCCTTGGTCACTTTGAGCTTTTTGGCGTCAGGTCGGTCGGCAAGCTCTGGTTTGGTGTCCATAACCTCAAAGAAATCTTTGGTATTAGAGATCGCCCGCTGTGTTTGGTCGACCAAAAAGCTAATACTAAAGATCGGGATGCGGATCAGGCCGGCATACTGGACCAGTAGCACCATCGTACCGATGGAGTACTTGCCTCGGGCAGTTTCTACAAAGATATACGCAAACACTGCAAAGAAAATGATGTTCAACACGGCACGACGGACAATGTCCTGCCTGTGCCACAACTTGCTCTGCGGACGTGTGGTTTCGACCACTTTATCGTAGCGCTTGCCAAAGAATGCAAGCTCGCGTGCTTCTTGCAAAAAACTCTTGACCACACGTACTTGGCCAACGCTTTCGGCAAAACGGCCACTGGCAATATCCTGCTCTTCGTTAATAACTTTTTGGTATTCGCGCCATTTACTACTGGTGCGTGCTGTCAGCCACACAAAAATTGGGTACAACACCAGTAGCATCAGGGCTACCTGCCAACTAAAGTAAGCCACCACAATGAGCGACAGCACTGTGCTGAACAAGAACTGCAAAAAGTTATTACTAACCATTTGCATAAAGTTACTGATCTGGTTGATGCCGCGGTTCATGCGGTTGATGATCTTGCCCGACAGCTCGGTGTCAAAATATTGTTGCGGCAGGCTCAAGATATGCTCATAGTACCGCTGGCTCAGATATTGCTGCAGTTTAACCGACATCAAATCACCTATGTAGCCGCTAATGTTGCTAAGCAAGGTCTGGCCGACGTCAGTCAAAAAGATCGCGCCGGCAAATACTGCAACTAACGTAACATTCACATGCCCGTGGGTTGTCAGCTTGGTGACTTGATCGATTGCGCCCTTAGTAAACAGCGGTTGCAGCTGCGTCATAACTGCCAGTAGTACTGTAAAGATTGAAATCCCTACATAGTAGCGCCACAGGCCTTTGGTAAACCGGATAATTCGCCAGATATCTCTCATTGCCTTTTAGATGTTAGATGCGTTCTGCACCAAATTTTTCTGCGGCAGCACTAGCGACTTGGTCGAGCAAACTGTTGACCTCGTCGTCGGTCATGGTTTTTTCGAAAGATGCGATGCTTAAGCGGAAGGTGATTTGCTTGTAATCACCCTGGCCTTCTGGCTGATAGATGTCAATTGGCTGCAAGCTGTGGTGCGTTTGGTCTGGGCGGTTAGTATCCAGGTGGTCTTCGACGAACCGCGCTAGTTCTTGGTACGGCAGGTCTGCTGGGACGCGCAGGCAGATGTCTTGCTCAACCTTTGGGAACCGTGGCAACGGCTTGTAGTTTGTAGCGATCTGGCGGGCTTTTAGCAGTACTTCTGGACCGATTTCGAAACCTGCACAGTATTTGGGTAGCTTAAGGCTCTTGATGACGGCAGTGCGGTATTCGCCGACCATACCCACTACTTCTTCGGTGCCCTTCAGGCAAACGATGGCCGAACGACGGTAATCGAATGGTTGGCCAACGGGGAATTTAAGCGGTTCTGTCATGGGTAAGTAGTCGAGCTGCAAACCAAACGAACCAGCCAGGTAATCCAGGTACTTCCGTGCTTCGTAGTATGCAGCACCAGTTTTGTCTTGGGCTTTTTTGTCGCTGGCAGCAACCACGAGCGCCAGCATTTCGTACTCTGTAGGTAGTTCTTCAGTATTGTGCAATTTGTTGTGGGTCTTGTTCACCTCGAACAGTACAAATTCATCGTAGCCAGCTTTGATGTTGCCGTGAACTTTCTCGAGCAAGCTTGGCGTCAGGCTCATACGGTAATACTGCAAGTCTGGACTCAGCGCATTGCTAATCTGGTAGGCTTCGTCTTTGTTTTGACCTACTTTGTCCAGCAAATTACCGTGCACAAAGCTATAGCTCAGGATTTCGTTAGCACCGGCTTCGGCGAGTAAGTCACGGACCTCTGCCTTTAGCTCTAAAATATCATCTTTTGGTGTTGGGGTCAGATCGCGCTTAGGCAGCTCCAGGGGCAAGTGGTCAAAGCCGTACAGGCGGCCGACTTCTTCGACAACGTCTTCGGGGATGGCAATGTCTGTGCGCCAGAATGGGGCCTTGACTGTCAGGTCTTCGCCATCGATAGCCACATCGAATTCTACGTTCTGCAAGAGCTGGGCAATTTCGGTAGCTGCCAGGTCAAAACCCAACCGGGTGTTAATAAATTGACGGCTAACCTGCACAGGCTCATATACCGAACCACGCTCTAGCGCTTCAGTAGGTACGTGATTGTCATCAATGACAGCACTAGCAACCTTGCCATCTGCAAACCTGCGGATTTCGTCGACGATCTTGGCGAGCACTGCAAGATTCTGCAACGGGCTTTGTCCCTTGTTGAACCGCGTTACGGCATCAGTGAACAAGCCATGCGCCATTGATGTACGGCGGATAGAATACATGTCGAAGTTTGCCACTTCGATAATAATGTTTTTGGTGTTTTCGTCGACTTCGGTGTCACCCCCGCCCATCACACCACCAACACCAATAAGTTTGTCGTTGGTAGCGATCATAATAGCTTCTTCGCGGGGTTCAATCTCTTTGCCGTTCAACAGCAAGATCTTTTCGCCAAGCTTTGGCTTGCGGACCACAATCGTGGCCCCAGTAGCACCTGCATCCTGGGCTACGACCTTGTCGTAGTCGTAGGCATGCAGCGGCTGGCCTGTTTCGATCATAAAGAAGTTGGTGTAGTCCACGATGTTATTAATCGGGCGGATACCGACGCGGCTCAAGGTAATCTGCAGCCAGATTGGGCTAGGCTTAACAGCCACGCCGCGCATAGTAATCGCAGCAAAGCGTGGTACAAGTTCTGGAATTTCGTTCCGGACTTCCAGCTTCAGCTCATCAGTTTCGACGCCAGGAACTTCAGGATTAAGTGTGTACCAGTCAGGGCTCTTGAACGTACGGCGTTGGATGCCTTCGAGTTCGCGGGCAATACCCAGCTGGCCAAAGCAGTCGGGGCGATGGGTGAACATCTTGTTTTCCATGTCGATCACGACGTCACCGTCCAGATTGTACGCTTCAGCAAAAGTTGTGCCAGGGGCAGCGTCGGTGTCTAGCTCCATGATGCCTTCGTGGCTATCGCCAATCGAAAGCTCCTTGGGGCTGGCAAGCATGCCATTGCTAACAATGCCACGCAGTGGGCGGGCATCAAGCACAAACGGGTCTTTGTCGTAAGTGTTGGGCACTGTGCTGCCTGGTGGCAGCCATGCTACAGTCAAGCCTTCGCGGACGTTAGGGGCGCCACACACAACTTGGACCAAGCCGTTCTCGTCGCGCTCCAAGCCTTCGGCCTTGCCGCCATCGTCAATTTTGCAGACATGCAGGCGGTCGGCGTTGGGATGGTCTTCGCAAGATACAACCTTGGCCACCAAGACACCCTTAAAGCGCTCGCCATACGCAATGGTTTCTTCGACGGCGCCCAGTTGGGCGCCAATTTGTTCACCACTGGAGGCGCCAACACGGGCGGCACCTCGACCACCCAACAATTCGGAGGCGTCCAGGTAACTGCAGGTGGCGCAAGCACTAGCGGGCAGGCCAATGGAACAGCCAG
>CBJLZK010000004.1:0-19316 GCA_966427515.1 uncultured bacterium
GTCACCGGCAGGTTGTTGATACTGGCATCGTTAATGGGCAGGCCTGTCAAATTAGAAACGAGCGGGATGACTGGTGGCTTTTGGACCATCTGCTTAGGGGCGGGTTTGTGCACAACGGGTTTAGGCGTGTGATGGAACCAGGCGAAATATGCGGCTACTCCACCGCCACCTAAAATAACCACGGCAACGACTGCAATAATAATCCACTGTTTTTTGGTAATTTTCTGCAAACGTTCCTTGAGGCCCAGCTTCTTTTTTGGGGCCTTAGAGCTGTGCTCTGCTGTTGGATCTTGCTCGGCCTGGCTGGCGGACGTACCATTGCTAGCGGCTGCCTCTTTGGCGTCCTCTAAGGCCGCAACTTCTTCGGGGGTGCGGAAGTATTCGTTGTGCTCTGCTTCGGAATCTTTGCTGGGCTGGGGAGCGTGTTTATCTTGTCCTTTGCCACGATGTGGCAAGAAGTCACTGTTCATAAGCAGTATTGTAACAGTGCTTATGATTATTTTTCTAGGTTTTTGTCAGATTTACAGGCTGGCGAGCATTGTGTCGATGCGCTTCAGTGAGACTTCTTTGCCTAATACCGCCAATGTGTCGGCGAGGCCTGGGCTGGCTGGCGACTGGGTAGTAGCAATGCGGATCAGGCTAAAGAGTATGCCTGGCTTTTGGCCAGTGGTTTCGAGTAAGCCGTTTAATTTGTCGGTGAGGTTCTGCACGCTAAAATCGCTGTCGGCAATGACCGCCCTGCTTTGTTCTAGGAGCTGCTTTAGTTCGGTGCTCTCGAGCTTTTTGAGCTGCTTGTTGTTGCTTATCAGCTCTGGGTTGACCGGTAAATCGGTAAAGAAAAAGTTGATTAGCTGTGGCAGCTCGCTAAAGAACTTGAGGCGTTCCTGGACTAGTCCGAGCACCTGCTTTTTGTAGGTGTCGTCATATTGGGCAGCTTCGGTAGGCCAAAAATCAGCAGTCTTGCTATATAGCGTGTCCAGATCCATCTGGCGGATGTAGTGGCCGTTCATCCAGGTGAGGCGTTGTTCGTCAAAGCGGGCACCGCTCTTTTGGACGTGGTCTAGGCGGAACTTTTGTACAAGTTCGTCCTGGGTAAAGATCTCTTGTTCGGTGCCGTCATTCCAGCCCATGGTGGCAATAAAGCTAACCAAGGCTTCCGGCAAAAAGCCGTCGCGGATGTAATCCAGCACATCTTTGGCGCCATCGCGCTTGGAAAGTTTCTTTTTGCCATCTGGCCCCAGGATATGCGGCATGGTGGCAATCAATGGCCGCTCGATGCCAAGGGCTTCGTAAACATTCAGGTAGTTTGGTTGGCTGGCTATGAACTCCTGACCGCGGATAATATGGGTTATCTCCATTTCGAGGTCATCGATAATATGCGCAAAGTTGTATGTTGGGTACCCGTCTGACTTGATTAGAATAAAGTCGTCGATAACCTCTGGGCCGGTAGACAAGTCGCCCATGACTTCGTCATGCCACTGATAGGGCTTGGGGTCGGACTTAAAACGCAACGGCTGGGTGCCATCCCAGGCTGGCGGGTTTTCTGGCCTGTGGTTGCGGTATAGGAACGGCTTTTTTTCGGCTTGGGCTTGTTCGCGGAACTTTTGGACTTCTTCGGGAGTATAGGGGTCGGCGTATGCCCTGCCCATATCTATAAGTTTTTGTGCCCACTTTTGGTAGTGGTCTAGGCGTTCGCTTTGTACGTATGGTCCGTACGGACCGCCAATGTCGGGGCCTTCGTCGTACTCAAGGTTAAGCGCCCGCAGGCTCTTTATAAGGTGCTCGCGTGCACCCTCGACTTCACGTTTCTTGTCGGTGTCCTCAAAACGCAGGACAAACTGACCGCCTGTCTGGCGCGCCACAAGCCATGCAAAAAGAGCGGTACGGATACCCCCGACGTGTAAATAGCCGGTTGGGCTGGGTGCAAAACGGGTTCGAGCTGGTTTCATAACCCCGTATTATAAGAGAAAACCCCTTAAAAAGTAAGAGGCTTGGGGCAGTATGGTACGATGACAATATGAGTAGAATAATTGCAATACGACACGGTGACTACATACGAAGCTCTACGCGCCCACGAGAAGAGACTTTGACACAGAGAGGTAAAGAGCGGATGCACCAGACTGGCGCAGCTGTCCTAGCGCTCGAACCTGATACAACATGGCAATTGCTAAGTTCTGCTGCACCACGGGCTCTTCAGTCTGCTGACATTGTTGGTGAGGCCCTAGGTGTTTCTCCTGTGGCTAGTCAGCTCATCCAAAAAATGGGCGAGATGCCCTTATTGCTGGAGACGGGCTTCCCCGAGCTTGTGGCCCGGGCTATGTACGAAGTAGGTACAGAGTATAATCCCGACCTTCCGTTAGCGGTTGTGACCCACTTGCCTTTGGTCGCTTGTGTCGCTGGTGATCCAGAAGGCGATCTGCCCTATGGTGCGTTTTACGAATATAGTCCCGACCTGTGGCGTGTGGAATAACGCTACATGCTGTCGGCGAGCGAGACTAGATCGTCGGAATTGAGGTTGGCGTTGCCGTTGACTTCGTAGTGGACGCCGCTGTTTACCCAGCTGGCGCTATTGCCATAGATATAAATGATGCGGCCTTCGCTTTGGATGGTTTGTGTAGGCGCACCGCGTTCGGCAGTGTTTTGGTCGAGTAGTGTTTGGCTGTTCCAGTTGGATGCAGATTGGGTAATGGTGTAAGAGCTTTCACCTGAGCGGTAGGTTAACTGCACCTTGCCCTGCGAAGCCTTAACGCCGCCATCTAGTGCATAACCAGTTGGCTTGTAACCTGGTAGTTCAGCCGAGAATCCAGCGTGGACAGAGGCCATGCGAACCTCGATCTTTGGCATATTCAGATAGGCCAAGAAGCCTGCCATTACTAGCAAAGCCCCAACACCAGCTAGGGCGCTGGCCAGGCGGCGATGATTGTGGGCGCGCTTGCCTTGCATCTTGTGGGCAGGTTGTTCGTGGCTTGTGGCGTGGATCAGGGCTTCCTCGAACATATCAGTAGCCTTCTGGCGGGCTGCCAGGCTTTTGGCTGCCTGTTCCAAAGCAACGCTACGGGACTTGATAGGGCGTGCAGCTTGCATATCTGGCCGTACAGGCCGGGTAGAAGTTGCCACCTGATGTGCTGCAGGACGGCTCGTTGCACCAAGCGTATATGCTGCAGTACGACGTTCTGGGGTGAACCGATGGATATGTTGGCTCTTGGATACGTGGCGTGAGTGAGCCAAACGGATAGGATTGACTTGGGTTACCGAAACTTTCTTTTCGAGCTGCTTGGTGAGTGATGATTCAGGCTTTGGCATCATCTCTGCTGGGCCAGTTGTCTTGATCGAGGGCTTGAGCTTAAAGTCAGGCTTTTTAACGATGTGCCGCATAAGGGTCTGGGAGCGCTCTGGCTTGTGGACTTTGGCTTGGTGTGGGCCGGGACGCTGGACATCGAAATGTTTGCCAGCCGCAGACTTGGTAACTTCCGAAATAGTTTTTTTAACAGGTGCAGGCTGACTGACATTAAGCGCGACAGGTGTTTGCTTTTGGCGGACAAAGCCGTCAATATTGCGGCCTTGGTGAGGGATATGGGCGCGGGATTCAGGGGTAGCTTTAATGCGGCTCTCGCCAACTAAAGTGCCCGTAATGGCGTCGTACTGCTTGCCATTCAGTTCGATGATGTTATCGCGACCCACGTTTCTTTATTACCCTCTAAAAATATTCTCTGTATTTGATAAGCGTAAGCTACGATTATCTTAACGCGCTTACGTCAGTGTTGCAAGTCGTTAAACCCTAGGTCTTGCCCCAAGGGCACACTCTACGGGGGCCGTAGGCCGCCCGTGGCGTTCGGCTGAGGCCTTTGGCCTCGCAGTCCCTTGGAACAAGACCTAGGGTTTAACTTCAGCCACAGAACATAATCGATGCTATAATATGAGCTAACAATGGAATTCTTAGATCCTAAAAAACAAAGAGCACATTTAATTCGGTTGATGATCGGATATGTGCTGATCGGCATCGCCCTGATCCTCACAACTATTATTTTACTGTACCAGGCCTACGGCTTTGGTATTCGTAACGGCGAGGTTATCCAAAACGGCTTGGTATTTGTTTCGAGCACACCCTCCCCTGCCAATATCTCTATTAATGGTAAGTTCCGCAGCGAGACTACTAACACTCGCCTGCTGCTCGAGGCTGGCCAATATAATGTAGAGTTAACCCGGAACGGCTATCGTACCTGGAAGCGTGCGATTACCGTAGATGGTGGCGTCGTGGTCCACTTTGACTATCCTTTCCTCTTCCCTAGCAAGCTAATCACTAATACTGTCAAAAAATATGCTGCCAAGCCACAGCTCATTACCCAAAGCCCCGACCGGCGCTGGGTATTGGTGCAAACCGGTGACTTCAATAACTTCGAGATGTACGACAGCCAGAACCCTACCAAGGCCCCTACGACGGTAACTATACCTACCTCAGTTTTTGGCACTACGGCTGGGGCTAATACGTTGCAGCTAGTGGAGTGGTCTAACGACAATAAACACGTCTTGTTGCAGCACACGAGCAATAACAACGGCGCTCAGAGTAGCGAATACATCCTAGTAGACCGCACTGCGCCAGCTAGTTCGCAAAACCTCACCAAAGTCCTTGGCCAGAACCCCACCAAGATCGAACTAGCAAACAAGGAGTACGACAGTTATTTCTTGTACAACCAGGCCGACCAGACCCTATCCACCGCTTCCCTCAGCGGCCCTACGCCACAGTCAGTACTCGACCATGTCTTGGCCTTTAAGACATACGGCGACAACGTTGTGTTGTATGCGACCACCCAAGGCGCCAAAAGCGGCAAGGTGGCCATTAAACTACTCGACAGTAACCAAACGTTCCTACTCCGCGAAGTCGAACCGAGCAGCGCCTATATGCTTAACCTGACCCAGTATAGTGGTGACTGGTTTGTGGGTGTTGGCTCGTCTGTGGAAGGCCGTACGTACGTGTACAAAAACCCAGCCCAGACACTTCGCGACAAACCGCAGAACCCACTGGTGCCAGTGCAGGTGCTTAAGGTTCCAAACGCTAACTTCATTTCGTTTTCGGATAACGCCAGATTTATTATGGTCGAAAATGGCACGCAATTTGCTGTCTACGATGCCGAGAACGATAAGGGCTATGCGTATACTCTGCCCGACCCTATGGACCAGCCCCAGGTACACGCCAAATGGATGGACGGCCACCGCATGATGTATGTCTCAAATGGTAAAGTAGTAGTATTTGAGTTCGACAATGCCAACCACGAAGTGCTTAACGCTGCCGACCCCAACTACCTCCCTATCTTTGACACAGACTACAAGTACATCTTTACCATGGCCGACCAAACGTCCAAGGACGCTAGCGGTGCCACCACAACCCAGCCAGCGTTTACTAGCACGGCACTACGCATTCCAGCAGACATGTAGCTTACAGCTAGTCTAATCAGTTGTTCTTGTGAGTAGTATTTTTCTAGTACGTGCAGTAAAAAGACATCTGCAAGAACCTTGGACTACTTAGTGTGGGCTAGTTGGTAACCCAGTGCCAGAACTTGCTCCACATGGTGGGGCCGTTGCTTGGCAGTGTGGTCGGTGTGGTTGTGGCCGTCGGTTGTGTGGTTGGCGCAGTAGCCCCAGATGGATCTGGGCTGATTTGCTCACCCCAAACGATAAGGCGGTTGTTGGACGTACCTGGCGGGTCACAGGTGATCAAAGTGGCTGTGGCGGTCTTGCCGGGCACATTGTTTAGAACAGAAACATCATTAGGCGGCACAATACGCTTGTCGAAGACTTTGTAGGTGTACACGGTCTTGTTGTAAGTCAAATAAAAGGTATCACCAGGCACGAGTTCGTGTAGCAGCACAAAGGCAAACTTGTATTTGCCGGGGTTAAAGATGTTGTTACTGGAGTGCCCAAAGAAAGCAGTATTGCCCTGCTGCCCTGGCAGGACTGTGGTTGGATAGTGGACGACACCGTCCTCTAGGGAGTTTTCGATCTGGTTTTCGTCGATGGTATTAACGTCATAGACGACAGGAATCTGCACATTAATTTTGGGGATGATCACCTGTGGAGTACTGTCGGCGGCAAGGCTGTCGCTATTGAGGATGATTGGTGTCGCGCTCACATGGCGGCTAGGTTGGATAAACGGCGCGATGATCATTTCGTTAAAGAAGCCGAATAAGAAGATAAACAACACCAAGAAGCCAGTACTGAGGCCAAAGAGCAGCGACTTGAAGTGCTGTTTGGCTTTCTCTTGTTGGCTGCTGGTCAAAACACGATTAACCACCTGCTTTTTGATACGGGCTGCCGAACGCCTGTCGCTATGTGGCAGGGCTGGTGGCAGTGATTCGGTCATGACTACAGCTGTAGGTGTCGCCTCGGCGGGTTGGTCGTCGAATTGTTGGTGATGGTGTTGTGGTGAGCGTTCAGGGGCTACCAGTGTTGCTGGCGTGGCTTGCTGTTGGATATAGGTTTGGTAGGCGCTCTGCTTGCTATTAGCTTCGTAGAATTCGCGCCAGACTTCATGCTTTTCGTTGTTGGGCAGGCCTGCATAGTAGTTGTGCCATTCAACTTGGATCTGAGCCAGAGACTTGCCTGACGTGCTCAGTTCATACATGAACTGCTGGTGTTTGGAACGCTGCTTAGGCGGTTCTTGCTTGACCTCGGCGATCTCTGCGCTGACAGCAGGCTCGCTGGGGCCGTAGATGGCTTCTACTTTGCGGCGGATAAGTTCGACGGCGGCATTAGTGGTGCGGCCTTGTTCGGTATCCGGGTCGGCATGGTGGCGCTGGGCTGGTGATGGCGGTATTAACCCCTTAGAGAGCGGCTGGATAGTCTTGCCGTGACGGTGGCGAAGAACGTAGCCCTCGTCTGCTTGGGGCTTTTGTTCATCTTCGTCTTCACTCGGAAACAATGGACTGATCACAATATTGTACGCTTATGCTCGCTTTATTCTTATAAGTATAGTACAATACACCCTTGTTAGCATCTACCACGCATCTGGATCTAAGGGCGGGTGGCGGAATTGGTAGACGCGCTGGACTCAAAATCCTGTGAACGCAAGTTCGTGAGGGTTCGATTCCCTCCTCGCCCACCAAAGTAAGAACCGGCCTTGTGCCGGTTTTTTCTTTGGCCAGACAAAACTTAACCAGCCAAAGGGTATCTGTTATACGTTCCCTGTCGTAACTCGCTATCCATAGTGAGCGTCAGTAGTAGCGAGCTGCTTGCGACATCGAGTTCTTCGAGTTCCTGAGGCGTAATACTGTCGGTAGCCTCTTTGACTAGTAGTTCGCCGAGCCGGTATTCCTCTGGCACAAAGCGTGGACCACGGATACCTAGGTCGCAACAACCCGATAAAAAGAAGATGTCGGGGTTATATTGTCCGCGATCGATCCGGTTTCCTTGGGGCTCGTCGCAAATGCCTAGGCAGCCGGCTTTTATCTGAACCTTGTGTCCGGATGTAAGCTCCCGCTCGGCGCTAGTTTCGACGATGGCCATGTCGAAATTGCCGTGGCATTGTGCGCCCCTGCCTTGGTCGTGATGCGTCAGTGATGACATGCCCATCACCCAGGGGTGAGCCGAAAAGCGTGTTACTATACCAAGACCGATATTCTCGACGAGCTCGCCTCGAAATCGTTGAGCCAATCTGGGACCTACCCGGTGCTCACCCTCGCGGGATAGCAGCTCCATTAAGCGTTCAATGTTTGATGTGGTGTTTAGGTGCATGGTGTGGCGGGCCTCAGTCACTGCGGCGCCGTCGTCATGGAATTCGAGCATCTGAGCGGTCGCGTATAATTGCACTGCCCGACGGTCGTCTTGGTGTTGCCGTGCATGTGGGATTTTGACATGCGGTTCTAGGTCGCGCTGGGCCCGTCTGAATACTTTACGGGCCGCTTGCTCGTTACCGCGCTGAGCTATTAAACAGCCGCGGCCAATGCGCGCGGCTACTTGCACCAGTTCGGTTGGTGGCAACGAGTCTATTAACTTGCGGTCGTCTGCCTCGTGCCCCCCGACAAAGCCGACGTAGCTATCAATAACACTCACTCGCGGGGACATATACTGGGCGCGAGGATATGTTGGGAACTTCATCTTAGCTCAGTTATAAACTGAGATATAATTTTTTACAAGTCAACTGTTAGATTTTTTACAGTTATTTTGATATTTATCACAAATAACAGAGGTAATAGATAGATCTTAAGGCTGCTTATGCCGATGGCTAAATAGACAATTTCTTTTCTAGGCTGTGTACAGCGTCGGCAACTTCTTGGAATTTGTTAACAAACAAGTCCACAGGGTGTTCGCCATTAAAGTCATCTGGGGTGCGCAGGCCGCTTTCGAGGCTGGCGATAAAGTGTAAATGAGCTTTCTTGGCTGCTTCGGCGTCACTCACGGAGTCGCCGACGTACACACACTCTTTGGGCTCCAGATTGTGCTCGTGCAGCAACAAGCTAAAGGCGCGTGGGTCGGGCTTATGGAATTGCATGTTATCACGGTAGTAAAAGGCTGTAATGCGCTCGGCAAGCCAATGGTCGGGCTCGAGCATGTGCTTGAGCTCGGTGTGCGTACGTGAGGTCAGAATAAATAATTGTCTGCCTTCTTCGGCAAGAACATCCAAAGCTTGTAGGTTTTCGGGTACCATACCGTCTAGGCGCCCATCTTGGACGAATTCTTCGATTACATCGGTATAGATTTTCTTGAAGGTCTCGACGTTTACACCTGGTGACCGGGCGGTAATAATCTCAAAGAGTGGCTTGCCCCATGTCTGCTGGTGTATCTGACGTGACATAGGCGGCCGGCCCATTTGCCGCAGCGTTTCATTCTCCATTTCAAATGAAGCTTGTTCGGTTAGACATAAGGTGTCGTCTAGGTCGATAATAACTGCTTTGATCATGGTCATAGTATACACTGCTGTTATTTTGCGGCTGCAGGCTTGGGGGTGATTTCGGTAACAGCGGTGGTAAGTGCCTCAAAGGTCCTGGTGCGGTTTTGGATCCACCACACAACGCAATGGGCGGCAGTCTTGAGCCGCCAGACTTTAACATCTTGAGTAAGCTTGGTGGTGCTAACTTCCCCGTTAACGCCAACAAATATTTGGTCCAGGTGCTTAACCACAATGTGGCAAGCAAAGCGGCTAGTAAAGGCATGCAGCCACTCCAGGAGTTGTACCAAGTTCATGCTAAAGGTAATTGGCTTTTCAAACTTGGCAGCGATACCCAGGCGCTGTAGCTGTGACAAGCTTAGCACCAAGGTAGTGTTGGGGCGCTCCAATGCTGCCCGGGGAGCCGAGATTACGTAGTCAACGGCGTCTTTGGTAAGCACGGTAATGGCTTCGCACTTTTGTAAGAACTTCTCGACCATAATAGCTGTTTCGGAGTTGCGCCCAAGGTCGCCAGCAAATAAGACGCCATCGGCCCAGCGGCACCAGTCCAGGAGCTCTACCAGGGCGCGCTGCGAAAAGCTACCGCTCGGGGTGCTGGCGGCAAACTCGCCGTTCTCGATGGATGGTCCTACTACTTTTTGCACGGCGCTCGGCAAGAGTACGCGGTTGGCGCCGATGCCGGCCTTGACGGTCTCGCTGTAAGCTTCGGCTGGCGCGGCAAAACCATGGAGGTTTCCGCCCACGATCAAGAGTTTCCCGGCCATCTGTCGATTCTCCGGGCGGCTCCACTCTAATTCAGGAAACAGCGGCTTACCTGGCAGCTGCTTATGCCAAAACTCAGGATTCATATAAGTATTGTATTACAGTTATGTATCTTTCGGGATTAATCCAGATGTCGTCATGCACACCAGTGTGACTGACGAAGCTGTAGGAATGCTTGTTAATTTGCTCCAAAGCGATGCGTTCAGACCATGGATCGCCCTTGTGGCTCATGACCATCACCTGTCGGGCCTGGAAGGCCGGCAGCTGGCCCGGCAGTTTGCGGGCGCCACGCAACATCCTGTACACAGTGATGGGTTTGCCGGCAATGTACATGCCATTCCAGAATGATTTATGCAGCCACTGCCCGGTTCTGTGTTCCTGCCGGGCTGCGCGAATATCCAGACGGATTTTTTGGAACATGGTCTCTGGTAGCGAACCGTTGCGTTCGCCTACCGCGGGTGCTGATAAGATAACGATCTTGTCGTGTAGGTCGGTCGGCAGCAACAAATAACCTCCGGAGTGCGCGATGATGACGTCGGCACTGCGGTAGTCGCGAGCAATACCGTAGCCGTGTTCCCGTAGGGCTTGGCGAAGCTTTTTGCTGATCGCTGGGCCCTCGGCAAAGCCGTGAATAATAGCGACAGAGATCATAGCGACTTCTTGTGTTCGCGGTGGCTCAGCTTGGCTTCGAGCCATTTTTTGCGCTTGGACATGCTGTCTTTGCCTTTAAAATCCTCAGCTGGATATTTGCGGTCTGATTTGGCTAGCTTGTCGCGGATAGCTTCGGCAGGATCGATGCCGAGCACATGCGCATATTGCAAAGCGTAAATTAATACGTCAGCCAGTTCTTCGCCGAGGTCCACTTTGTCGCCAACAGGTTCGTCTTGCCATTGGTAGTGTTCAAGTAGTTCATTGGCTTCTAACGATAGCGAAATAGCTAATGAGCGTGGCGTCGGGTGATCCCAATCACGGTCAACAAGATGCTGCCAAACGATACGGCCGAGCTCTTCAATAGTAGTATCTGACGGTTTAGGGGTTGGTTGGGTCATATGCTGATTGTCTTATAGCGCGTCAACTTCTTCAAGTTGGCATTCTAGCACTTTGTCGTCGGATACGACGATTTTGCCCTTGAATAGCGTTCCTTCGAGCAACAGCGGCATCCACTCTATGTCATCAGGCCACATATCGTCGTAGGGGATGTCAGTTTCATTAAACCACTGTGGGCGCATCTCTTCGGTTTCGACGGGTTCACCTTCCCACTCAGTGGCGACGTAGACGTGGGCATAGTGCTCGACGTCGGGCAGGTCATAAAAGTGTAGCTCGCCTGCAGGCTTGATAACTGTAGGTGTTACGCCGATCTCCTCTTCGCATTCGCGGATGGCGGCCTCCAGATATGTTTCGCCGGGCTCACATTTACCCCCGGCACCGTTCCACTTGCCGACCCCAAAGCCACGCTTCTTCATGGCCAAGAGGACTTGGCCTTTGCGCCGGAGGAATAATAGGGTTACGTGCTTCATATTAGAAGTCCAAGGTGACGCTTATGGGGCAATGGTCGGAACCGAAGACGCCGGTATGGATGTCGGCGGCTTTGACATGCTTGCGTAGGCTTTCGGACACCAAAAAGTAGTCTATGCGCCAGCCGACGTTCCGGGCACGCGCGTTAGCAAAATGACTCCACCAGGTGTAATAGCCGTTGCCTTCCTTGAACATACGCAGCGTGTCCACGAACCCAGCGTCCAGGAAGTTCTGGAAGCCTTGGCGCTCTTCGGTAGTAAAACCCTTTTTGCCGCGGTTTGGCTTGGGGTTCGCCAGATCCAGCTCAGTATGGGCAACGTTGAGGTCGCCGCAAAAGATAACTGGCTTTTTCTTTTCTAGCTGTTTGCAGTAAGCCAAAAAGGCTGGGTCCCAGTGGTTGTGGCGTAGTGGAATGCGGCTTAGGTCGTCTTTGGCGTTGGGGGTGTAGACGGTTACGACGTAAAAGTGCTCGAACTCGGCAGCGATAACCCTGCCCTCTTTGTTCGGGTCGCCGTAGGTGTCGCCGGTTACTTTGTATTCTTTGATGATGTCTTCGGGAAAACCGTTCAGGACTGCCAGGGGTTGGGGCTTGCTAAAGATTGCGGTGCCAGAATAGCCCTTCTTTTCGGCGGAGTTCCAGTATTCTTCGTAGTCTTTTAGGTCAATCTCTGCCTGACCGCGTTCGGCCTTGGTTTCTTGCAGGCACAAAATGTCTGGCTGCTCTTTTTGGATAAAAGGCGTAAACAGCTCTTTACGTACTACGGCGCGGATGCCGTTAATGTTCCACGAATATATCTTGATCATCGCTGCTCCAATTTACGTAATCTTTCTTCTAATTCCGGGATGCGGCCAAGCTCGCGCTGGACATAGCTAAGCAATTCATTGGCACGTTGGATTTCGTCGCGCGTTTTGGTGTACGAAGCGCGCAGGCTGTCCAATGCGTTAGCAAGCTCCGCGCGTACTTGCAGTAAGCGGTTGGCGTCTTGGCGGACCAAGTTATGGGCTTCTGTTAGTTTACTGACGTGATCGTGGATGGTCTTGTGGTTGTCATTGAGTTGTTTAATGCTTGCGTACAAACGCTGTTGGTATTCTACTAGGGTTTTGAGTTCGTCACGAGTGACAAGGTTTTGTGATGTGGTTTGGGTCTGAATGGTGTCGGTTACCTCGGTCATGTTTGTATTCTACCATCGTACCGTCTGTTTGGAATGGATCAAATTGGCATCCTTTGGAAGTACTGTCGGCTGACGCTACGATTGGCACGTTAGTGGTACCCGGCTTTGCTGAGCAGGTCTTTGCCTAAAGTCCTAGTAATTATGTGGAATGTTTGTTAGTCTATGGGCGACTAACGAAAGGTTTTTCGCATGAGCTACAAGCGTGTTCTACTAAAAATATCTGGTGAACAACTTTCCGGAAAACATGAATTTGGTATTGATACTGATTTGGCGCGCTATTTGGCCCAAGAATGTAGCAAGGTTGTGCAAGCTGGTTGTCAGCTTGTTTTAGTAGTTGGGGGCGGTAATGTGGTGCGCGGTGCACAGCTGGCCGGCAATGGCATCAAGCGCGTAACTGCCGACCAAATGGGCATGCTTTCGTGCCTAATGAATGCCATGGCTCTGACTGATATCTTCGAGGACAACAACGTCCGCACCCGTTGTATGAGCAATGTCTTTGCTACTCAAGTCGACGAGGCATATTCGTTTCGCCTAGCCGAAAAGCATCTACGCCGCGGCCGCGTGGTAATCGTGGCAGGTGGTATTGGTAGGCCTTTCTTTACTACAGACACTGCCGCACTAAACTTAGCGCTCGAACTTAGCTGTGACATTGTGCTCAAGGCTACCAAGGTTGACGGTGTCTACGACAAAGACCCTGCCAAATTTCCTGATGCCAAACTCTTTGAGGCGGTGACACTCCAACAGGCCGTCGAAAACCCTGACATCAAGGTAATGGACAAAGCCGCACTCGGCTTGGCCGTGGAACAGCATATGCCTGTCATCGTCTTTGACCCAATGAAGCCAGACAATATCGCCAAGGTTGTAAACGGCGATAAAATCGGTACCAAGATTAGCTAGACGCCAAGTTTCTTTTGGCCAACAAAGCGGATAAGGTGGTGAATGCCTTTCCTGCTATCTTGATAGGTTTCACCAGAATTATCTAGGAATTTTGTTTCAAAGTAGGGTTCGGCAAATGCGGCGGCACTAGCTTCACTAAAGAACCGCCTGGGCTTGTCATCTGTTAGCCAATAATCAGGCTCGATGGGCGTGCCCATGCCGTATTCCGGATCGCTGGTAGAATTAACCAAAAAAGCCAGCCAGCCCTGCGGCTTGAGCACCCTGGCGATTTCGGCAAAGATTTGCGCGGTAACCTTGCTGTCAAAATAGTGCAGCGACATGTGGGCATAGACAATGTCGAAGCTCTCGTTCTGAAATGGAAAAGTTTGCTGCATATCCATTTGTTTGAACTCAAGCCTGTCATGGATGTCGGCAGTGCGCTTGCGCTCATTAATCTCTAGCAAGGTTGGTTCGATGTCTGTTGCTATCACCCGCATGCCATATTCGGCAAAAAAACGGCTGTCCTGTCCTAGCCCGGCGCCGAGTTCTAGTAGTGTGCCGCTGGCTGGGAAGAAGTCTACTACTTGGGCGGCAAACAATGATGGCTTATCCACCCAGTCGCGTAATTGGTAGTGCCGGTGCAGGTCAGTCCATGGATTATTCGGTACGGTCATGACGGTCAGTAGTGCTTAAGGCTATGGCCTTAGTTTAGCACGTAATACTGTCGCCGGGATGGAGATGCTTAAATGTGGCGTGGTTCCGTTCACAAGCTTTGCTTAACCATTGCTCTGTCAGGCTGTTTGCAACTTCGTTAAGCAGGCCGTTGTGTGTAGGAATTATGACCTGAGGCTTAACAGCATCAATAAAATCTATAGTCTCGCCAATTTTGAGCCATGGCCCGCTGGTTGGGGCGAGCAGGACTTTTGGCTGGGTATCTGGCAGGTCAAAGGAGTCACCAGGGTAATAGACCGTGCTGTTGATGAGTACGCCTACATTATTGGGCTGTGGGAAATCTTTGTGGATGAGCGCGTGCTTGCCGCCAATGAATGTAAAGGCAAAAGGCTCTACGTCGTGCTCGTCACCTGGCTCGACAGTATGCACTTCGGCTTCAGTCCCGAACTTAAGGTCGAGGTCCCTAGGCACAAAAATAACCACGTTCGGGTTTTCGAGTGCAATTTGCTCGATATAACGTGGTTCAAAGTGATCGGGGTGTTCGTGGGTAATGATGAGGGCGACGACGTTAGAAAAATCGATCTGGCTGGCAGTAAGATTGCCGGGGTCGATCACAACCTTTTGGTTAGCTTCTTCTAATACTACGCAAGCGTGTTCGTACTTGGTTAGCTTCATCGTCCCCTCCTCTGGTCATTGGTCAAAATAATTCTGGCGGAGAGATGGGGATTCGAACCCCAGATACAAGTTGCCCTGTATACGCACTTTCCAGGCGCGCTCCTTCAACCACTCGGACACCTCTCCATTTGCAGAATACAGACATTATAACGTAGTTTTTATTTAAGTCATCACTGTTACGCCTGCAATATTTTTCTTTTAAGTGGGTCCAGCGTAGTGCAACCGGAGCGGCTAATGCCCGCCGCTCCGCGTGTAACGCACACTTAAAAGAAAAATATTGCAGGCTAAAAGCTGAGTGTTTAAATAAATACTACGTTAACTGCTTGCGGCATCTGCAAATAAGAGGTTACACTCTCTTTAGATGGCAATTATCGAATTAAATGACGTCAGCAAACTGTACGGCTTCGGCGACGCGACCACTTTGGCTCTCGACGAAGTCTCTTTGACCATCGAGGAAAACGAATTCGTAGCTGTTATGGGCCCGAGTGGCTGTGGCAAATCGACGCTCATGAACATCATCGGCTTATTGGACCGCCCTACCCATGGTGACTACCTATTGCGCAGCCGTCATGTTTCGAAGTTGCGCCAAGGCCAGCGCGCCAAGATCCGCCGCGATACTGTTGGGTTTATTTTCCAGTCCTTTAATCTCCTGCCCCGCCTGACGGTACTCGAAAACGTTGCCCTGCCTTTGGTCTACAAAGGCGTTTCGGTGAGCCGCAGAGTTAAGCAAGCTTCGGCTATGCTGGAGCGCGTCGGTTTGATCGATCGCGAATATTACTACCCCCGTCACTTAAGTGGTGGCCAGGCACAGTGTGCCGCGATCGCCAGGGCTTTGATTAATAACCCCAGCATCATCATTGCCGACGAACCCACAGGTAACCTTGATAGCGCTAGCTCACGCTTGGTAATGGAGCTTTTGAGTGATATCCACAAGATGGGCAATACTATTCTGTTCGTGACCCACAACCCAGAGCTTACACGGTACGCGACCCGCGTCGTCTATATGCATGACGGCGCCATCATCCATGACGAGCAAACGGCGATCGGCGACGTTGCACCCACTGCTAAGCGCATTATGTTCACAGTTCCTACAACTACCGAAGAGGATGATTTAGCAGGCGTGTCGGTACTCATGAAGAATGTCCCTGATGCTAGCCAAACTACCAAAAAGGCTGCAGCCAAGTCTAAGACCAAGCGTAAGACTACCAAAAAATCCCACTCCCGCGGAGGCAAAAAATGAGTAGCATTGCCCGTGGCAATGTCAAAATGGCCCTGGCAAGTGTGCGTAGTGCCAAGTGGCGCAGCATGCTTACGATGCTTGGTGTGATTATCGGTATTGTCTCGGTAGTCATGGTTGTTGGTATTGGCGAGGGCGTCAAGCAGAGCATTGCGCACCAAGTCGACCAGTACGGCAAAGACCTGATTACTATCCGCCCGGGCGTTGCGCGTAACAACAAGACGGTTACGAATGCTGACTTGCTCTTTGGGCTTAATAGTGTGAGCGGCCTGAATTCGAATGACCTACAAGTCATCCGTGATTCGGCACATGTGCGCTTGGCGGCGCCAATGAGCTTAGTTTCGGGCACTGTGGAATCAAACGGCCAGAAGCTTGATACTCCATTGGTAATTGCCACCAACGGCGATCTACCAGGCGTGTTGAATCGCCCAATCCCCTACGGTGATTTCTTTAGCACCGATAGCCAAGGCCAGGACGTGGCGGTCATTGGCAAGCATCTAACTCAGACGCTCTTTAACGATTACGTGCCGCTTGGCAATGCCTTTGACTTTAGGGGGTCAACGTTTATTGTCAGGGGTATTTTTGACGATTTTAAGGCTGCTCCGCTGTCACCGTCTGCAAACTTTAATGATGCAATCTTTATCCCCTATGACGTGGCTCAGCGCATAACTGGCAACTCTTTGCCGATGTACAGCATTCTGGTAAAGCCTGACGACCCCAAGAACACCCAGGCTGCCATAGCTGCTATTACCAAGAACTTACTGCGTGCCCACGGTGGTGAACACGACTTTAGCGTGCTAAACCAGCAGCAGAATGTCGCTGCCAGTAGTGACGTCCTTGATCTGATTACCACCATGATCGCCGCTATCGCCGCTATTTCCCTACTCGTTGGCGGTGTTGGTATCATGAATATTATGCTGGCATCGGTGACAGAGCGTACGCACGAGATTGGTGTCCGTAAAGCTATTGGCGCTACCAACCGCCAGATTATGAACCAGTTTATGATGGAAGCGGCGGTGCTGAGCCTCTTCGGCGGCATCGTTGGCATTGTCATTTCGGTTGCTGGTGTGTATTTGCTGCGCATCTATACATCTCTGACGCCTGTGATCTCCTGGGAAGCGATCGTAATTGCCAGTGCGGCCTCGCTGGCAATCGGTATCGTCTTTGGCGTTGCACCTGCTATTAAGGCGGCGCGTAAAGATCCTATTGACGCACTCCGCCACGATTAGCCTTGCTTGTCTGCGTTAGGCTGTTTATGCTGGAGTGACTCAACCGAAGTGGAGCCGAAGAGCGAAGCTTTTGAGACTACAGGCTCAAAAGTTCGTTCGTCGCGCGTGAACGGTCACTCTGGCGTAAATAGCCCATGCCTTGCCTACAGGAACAATGAGTAAATAGCGGCGATGCCAGAGGCGAGCATTAGGGCGAAGGCGATCCAACCAACGATAGTAGTCAATTTGTGGTTGGCCCAGCGGCCCATAATCTTTTTGTTGCTACTGATCAAGATGATTAACAGCAAAATGACTGGCGCCACCAAGGCGTTGCCGACGGCGGCGTAAATCAGGGCTTTGATGGGGTCGATACCGATAAAATTAATACCCAGGCCGACGATCATAGAAATAATAATCACGCCATAAAATGCTGAGGCTTGGTTGAGGTTGCGGTATAGGCCTTCTTTCCAGCGGAAGCTTTCGGCCATAGCGTATGAACTTGATCCTGCTAATACGGGGATGGCCAACAGGCCTGTGCCAATAATGCCAAGGGCAAATAACAGGTACGTGGCATTGCCGGCAAATGGCCGTAGGGCTTCGGCGGCTTGGTCGGCCGAAGTAATGTTGGTGATGCCGTGGGTGTATAGAATGCCGGCACAGGCCGAGATAATAAAGAACATAACAACGTTAGACAAGAACATACCCGACCAAACGTCGACACGCATTTTTTTGATTTCTTCGGGCGCGGTGGCGGTGCGGCGCATATGAACTGTGGTTTTGCCGCTGAGCACTTGCTCTTCGACTTCTTGTGACGTTTGCCAGAAGAATAAATATGGTGAGATTGTCGTACCCAAGATAGCAGATACTAGAATAAAGGTGTCTTTGCTAAATTGCATGTGAGGTGTAATCGCATGCTTTGCTACATCGCCCCAATTTAGATGGGCTAGCAAAGCCGACACGACGTATGACAGGAGGATCATGGCCAGCCACTTAAGGTAACGTGCATACTTGGCGTACGGCGTAAAGATCTGCAACAAGAGGCTGGCTACAGCAAAGCCAATGACGAGCAGGTAAAAATTAATGCCAGGAGCTAGTAGCTGCGTAGCCTTTGCCATGGCGCCAAGGTCGGCACTAATGTTGAAGGTGTTGGCGGCGAATAACATGACAGTACAGATGTACATGACGCGTCTCGAGAAAAAGACCCTGATATTATGGGCCAATCCCCTGCCTGTCACCATGCCGATACGAGCGCACATCTCTTGGACGACGGCCATTAATGGGAACGTGAACGGGGCGAGCCACAAGAAGTTAAAACCGAACTGGGCGCCAGTTTGGGAATACGTAGCAATGCCCGAGGGGTCATCGTCGGAGGCACCAGTGGTCAGGCCGGGTCCGAGCATAGCCCAATAGTCCCTGCCTTTCTTGAGCATTGGCAAGGCTTCAGCACCGTTAGTCATTTTCTCCCTAACGACCTCTGTGGCCAAGACGGTCCGAGCTAAAACAAGTGCAGGTGCTTCGGCAGTCTTTGTAAAAATATCTTTCTGTTTCGTAGTCGACATTTTGTCCCTATCAAGGACTTATCTCAGTTAATTGTACGAAACGGTTACGGTTATGTAAATGATATTTAAAAGCCCAGGCGCGGGCCGTAGTAATACCAGAACTGTTTAAGGATAAGCCCAGCGATAAGTAAGAGCCACAGCAGCAAGATGTCGACGTGGTGGCGCCGTGCAAATTCGTAGGCAGGCATAAACCGTTCACGTATCCGGATATGGCGGTGTTGGATGTTATAGAGCGTCACGTAGACAAAGATAGTAATTACCATCACCCAAACCGTCATACAGAACGGGCAAAGTTCGTGCAGGCGGTACAGACTGTTAAAGATGAGCCAGTGCACCATGATTACACCTGCAGTAACGCCCGTCTGCAGTCCTTGCCAAAACCAACGTTGCATCTTGGCGCCCGCAAGCAGGACGCCGCCAATGGTAATGAGCACGGCAAAGGCGGCAATGCCAATAAAGGTATTGTCGAAGCCAAACAGATCGGCTTGTTTGGAGTTCATAACCGAGCCACAGCTAATGATTGGATCAATGTTGCAAATAGGATGGTAGTTTGGGTTGCGCAGCAGATCCATCTTTTCGACGGTAAGCGCAAACGAGCACAGCAGCCCGATAACACCGCAAAAGATCAAAATCCAAGGCAATACCTTGGCCAAGTTAGTCTCGCGTCTAGCTGTCATTGTGCAATAGTATACCTTTCATGCTGAGAATTATCTGTGCTACTCAGCACACGTCCCCGTCCCTACTGTCTGGTTCTGGTTC
>CBJLZK010000005.1:0-16190 GCA_966427515.1 uncultured bacterium
GGGTTCGCCAGTCTCGGCCACTTCGGCCATGGTCTGTTCAAAGCCGTCCATCACCACCACATGCTCCAGCGACGACCCGACGGAACCACCACGCGATTCGTCGATAATCTTGCCATACCGGTCGCGCGCGAACATCTTACTTCGTTTGCCGTCGTAGTACACCAAACGTGGCGTGCAGATCACTGTGCGCTCGCTCTTGCCTGCCATCAAGGCCAGCCAGTCTTCGGGTTTAAACCAGCGGGTCACGTCATGCGCGTACGCGCCCGGAAAGCCGCGCAATGCCAAGATAGCCCAATTGGTATCGTTCACTAGCACAGGGCGGCCAGACAACCTAAAAGCAACCTTTGCTTTGTGCATCACGACCTTTTCGGGGTCGTCGGATTGGATTTCGTCGATGGCTAGGTCTAGTTGTTCAACGGGGATTTCAAATTGTTCGCAGGCCAGCTGTAAGTATTTTACTTTGCGGGCGTTGCCCGTCACGATGGCTACGCCTTCGGGCTTTTGCACGTCGCCCTGTTCGTTCACGCGGCGGTACCTGTAATGCCCGTTGATGTAGCTGTTAAAGTAGCCGCCGTAGGAGTCGGCCTTTAAAAAGTGTTCGTAAATATCCTGGGGCACCTCTAGGTAGCGGTATAAACGCCCCTCGTGGAATTCGATTTCTAATACGCGTTCTTTGGGGTCGTAGCCAAGCGAAACTACATCCGAAGACTCAACAGGTGTCCGTTTCATCCCCCTATACTACTTCGAGTTCTAGGCGCCGGGCAAGTGCTGCGCCGCAGATAGCAAATTCACCCATGCCTGGGTAGGTGTATTCTGCGGTCTCGGCAACAATTTCGGCAGTGTTGGCCATGCCTGCAAACTCTGCCCTGGAATCGTCAAGCAGTGCCAGCAAACTATTCAGGTCGTGGATGTTAAAGCCGATCGCGCCGACATGGTCTACCGACAGGTCACTGAAGTCTGATGTCTGGCGCAACAGCAGCCCAATTGATTCGTAGGTGGTAATGCCGTGGCTGACTGCGCCAATGCGGTCTGGGTCGTCCAGGTATTGGCAGGTGTCCACCAACAACGGATGGCCCATGCGGTACAACCACAATTGTTCTGCCCTGGCATGACTTGCCGTGCGTATGTCGGGGCTCGCCAAAAATACAGAAAAGAAGTTAGCGTTGCCCACTGTTATGTCCTCGCGCGGAAACCGTTCCTGAGGAGTAAAAGACGCACCTGTATATATACCCATTCCTATCTTAGATAATAGACAGGTAGCGAACAAAAATATGTGAGATTGGTCACCAGCGAGCAATAAGCCTACGCTCGACCGAGTGTACTCAAACGCGCCAAGTTACGCATGGCAAGGGTCAGTGACATGTGCGGCACTTGGCCTTGGATACCAGGGATTACGGCAGCGTTGGGATTACGCTTGTCGGCAGCCACGGCACCGACGGCGTACACATTAGATACGTACCCATCGCGATGTGTCTGCACTGCCCCGTCAACTGGACGGATAACAGGTTCTGCTAGGCTCGAATGGAACAAGCCCCTGGCGAGCGCGCCCATTTCGCGGAACAGTTTTAGGTCACGGTCGTAACCGATGAGCGAAAAGACGTGCGGAGTTTCAAAGCTCGGATTGTGGTCGTATAGGTCTTGCACCCACAGGCGTCCCCTTGCTTGGTCAAAATAAATACCAGTCACATCGGTTAGGATTCTATCTTCGTTCAGGGCACGATAGTACGCCTTCCTGTCACGGTCAATGTCGCCGCTATATCCTGTCAGATACCCCTCGGCTGGCTTGCGGAAAATTGAGCGGCGATCACCAGAGCCAGTAGTAGGGCTATATACCATGCCCCCTGGCAAATGCGTCAGTACCTGGTATGGCACACCCTGGCTAGTCATATCTTCGTACCAATGGATCTGATCGAGCATTGCAGCGGTGCTATTACCCAAGCCTACCAGAATAATGGGACGGCCAGAGCTTAGCTCGGCTTGGGTCAGTTTGCGCTGGTAATGCTCGACGGTCAGGACGTCGGCGGGCAACGTACCTTCCAGTTTGTCCAGATTGGAACTAATGTATTCGCCGTCAAGTTTTTTAGGGTGCGGCCGGCCAGTAGCCAATATGACTGAGTCCGCTTCGAAGGTTCCACCCTGTTCGGTGCGGACCAACCAAGTACGATCGCCGCGCTTGCGACGCTCCAGATCCGTTACGCTATCTGGCACCATGGTACTGTCGGCAAGATAGTCGTCAGCAATGCTTTCTAGGTATCGTTGCATCCTACGGCCGCCCCGGGAGTCGAGTGTGAGCTGCCTATCCCAATCAAATTCCAGGGCTTTGGGGTTATTGAACCCTGCTGCACGTCCCCAATCTTCGGTCCAGATACCGCCAAAATCACCACGTGGGTCAACAAAAGTGATGTTTGCTGGGTCAGCACCGCGGCGCACAAAGTAGCTAGCCGCAATCAGCGAACCTGCCCCGGCACCTACACACACGATCCGCTCTTGCTTCATGTGGCCATATTTGTGCTCATACCCATAATTAGTGGTCACCTTCAACGAAGCAGCCGGCGCAGGAATGCGGTTGTTGGGCGGCACTGTGGGATAATCGCCAATATGGGCAACGTCTAAAGGCCGGATGCGCGCATCCGGACCGTTGTAACCCAATAGGTGCATGTCGTCCTTGACTGCCACGGGTTCTAGGTTGGCAGCCTGACGGAATAGCTCTTTTACACGGTCTTGGTCTGGTACAGCTTCGCAGAGGCGCCAAGCCACCTCGTAACTACCATCGTTCATGAAGTCCATGAAGCTCAACTATAAGTGCTGGGCGCACCGTACGCAAGCAATAGCACTTTTATGCAAGTGCAGCTAGTTCAGTCATGGCCGGCATGTGTTCAGGCCCTGCCGTTGGTTAGATGAGTACTTCGCTGGCTGACGGGAACGAGTTGTAGCCCTTGGCAGACATACTGGCGCAGTAAGCGCCAGTATCGGCAATAGCCACTACGTCGCCGATACTGGCAGTGTTTAGGCTGCGGACGGTTAGTTCTTCGGGGTTGCCAGGAGCAGGCGTCAAGACGTCGCTAGTTTCGCAGTTGTGCCCTACCACAATGTATTCAGTTTGCTCATCTACGTTGTTCAGCACCCTAATGTCGTGTTGCGCGCCGTACATGGCTGGGCGCAAAAAGTCATTCATTCCGGTGTTCAGGCGCAAGAAGTTGTAGCCTTCGGAACCGGTGTCGACAATATCAGTTACGCTCGCCAACAAGATACCAGCGCGCGCTACCAGCCAGGTGCCTGGCTCGATCTCTAAGTGAATTTGCCGGCCGGTATTACGCGCAAATGTATCAAGGTGCGCAGCAAACGTGCTGGCAATTACCTGCATGTCAGCTTCGACTTCGCCAGCGGCGCGCGCAACTTTGTAGCCGCCGCCAATATCCAGCGTCGTTACCGTAGATACCTTATCGACAATTCGTAGAGCAATGTCCATCACCTTGCCCCAGATTTCTGGGTCGGCGCCCGAACCAATATGGATATGCAGGCGATGTACTACCAATCCATGTAGGATTGCCAATGCTACAGCCTCGTCAAGGTATTCGTGCCACAAACCAAAGCTCGAAGCGATACCGCCAGTAGTTGTGCGGTTGTTATGGCCGCCACCCACGCCGGGGTTAATACGCAAAGCAATGTGTGTACCAGCCGGCATAACCTCGACGGCCTGTCGCAGTTGGTGCATCGACGTAGCCACATATCGCACACCAGCCTTTACCAGTTCTGGCAGGTTGTGCGCAGGCTGCTGGCCAGACAAACTGATCTTATCGCCTGCGATGCCCGCCTCGAGCAGCTCGGCAACCTCGTAGCTGGAGCTAGCGTCAAAATGCAGGCCTGCGCCAGCAAACAATTTGATGATCTCTGGGTGGTGGTTGGCCTTCACGGCATAGCGCGGCGTAAAGCCGTACGGAAACTGCAAAGAAGTTAGCAGCTTAGCCCGCTCTTCTAGCTGCTGGCGCGAATATACGTATAACGGCGACCCGTGCTGGGATACCAGCGAATAGGCCTGGTCATTCGAGAGCCACATAACGAGCCCCCCCTAGGATTCCAGGTGTAAACGTTTAACCAGCCAGTCGCGCGGCAGAATAGACAAGAACCAACCAGCACGAGGGCCAGAGGTCTTGCTGATCAGTGCCTTATACAGGGTCGTAAACATATCCTTGGGCTGTAGGCCCATTGATTCTTTGAACTCGTAAATCGCAGCGTGGAACCAAGCACCGTCAGCGTCAGTTGGTGCTTCGGCCACTTTGTCGCCTAGTGCTTTTAGGAAGGCCTGCTCTTGCTCGCTAAAGTCGGCAGCATTAACACTCTCGGCTAGCGCGAATTTTACATCTTCAGGCGCGCGCTTCTCTAGCCAGGCGTCAATAAACTTCAGCTCCTTGCGGATAATGTCGGCGTCGGCCACAGCATTGTCGCGGTGTTCGGTACGTTCGATAACTGCCAGCGTCATGTCGGCACTCTTAAGCGAAGCCTGATAACTAGCCACTAGGTGCGAGAATGGCACGCGGCTAACCGTACGCTCCCGGCCCAAAGTACAGATCTGGAGCAATTGGTCTTCAGAATCAGTGCGTTCAGGCTTAGCCGCCAAGGCAGCAAACTCGTCCATAAGCTGGATAAGGCCGTTCACAGGGTCAAAATGCAGCAGCTTACTGGCTGGTGCACGCAACACAAAGAAGCGGGTCACTTCGGGTGGCATAATCTGGGCAGATTCGAGCGCACTCAATCCGGTACCCTTGCTAGCACTCATCTTTTTAGTGTCGCCAACCATGTTGATGAAGTCGTACGGCACTGGCAATGGTGCGGGCGCCTGGAATACATCCTTCATTAGTTGCGCACCAGTGTCATAAGAGCTACCTGCCGATGAGTGGTCACGGCCAAACGGTTCAGCATCGACTTTAAGCATCCACCAACGAGCTGGCCAGTCGAGGCGCCAGTCAAGTTTTACTTCGCCCTTATCATAATGAGCTTCGCCTTCCGTGCCGTCAGCATTTTCGTAACGGATCACTTTGGTGCCAGTATCCATACCCAGGAACTTACGGTTTTTAAAGCGGCCATCTACCAAAATCTGGATTGGCACCCACTCGGCATCGAGCTGGCGGTTTGACGCAGACGTAATAGCGTTACGCACCTTGTCGAGGTTATTCATCACCAGTTCAATTGCCGGCACAAACTCACCACGGCGGTAACGCTCATGCGAGCGCTCAAACGTTAGGTCGATACCCAAAATCTGACAAACCTGCTGCACATCCTGCAAAAAATAATCAGCATATGAGCGGTCCGAGCCATCAGGGGCTGGAATATCACAAAGTGGCATGCCCAGGTACTTTTCGTACTCGGCAGGCACGTTATATGGCACCTTGCGCAGAGCGTCGAGGTCATCCACAAAGTGGATGTGGCGTGCTTGGCGGCCACGCCGCTTAAGCTCAACGTAAATAGCATCTGGAGTCAAGAACTCCCGTAAATGCCCTAGGTGATACGTACCAGAAGGTGCTGAGCCAGACTCGATGAGTACTTCGCCTTCAGGATGACGAGCCATCAGCTCATCGACAATTTGATTTAACCACTGCATGTTGATTCCTTGATTTGATTACCATTTTATCATGATTCTCTCTTCATGTCCTCTGTTGGCATGCACCGGCCGCATAAAACGAGAGAGCCCCGGCTTGATGGCCGAGGCTCTACTTGGTGATCAATTTCGCTAAATGTTCTAGGCTAGCTGATCTCTGTAATAGTGTAGCTGATAGTCTCGGCCGGAAGCTTGATTTCAATCTTGTCGCCGGACTTCTTCCCCATCAGTGCGACACCGATCGGAGATTCATCCGAGATCTTGCCACTCAAGGGGTCGGCCTCAACGGTACCAACTACCTGGAATTCCTTGACCTTGCCAGCGTCGCTGGTTAGTTTAACAGTAGAACCCAATACGACCTTGTTGTCGTTCTTAGGGGCGGTAATCACTTGGACATTCGAAAGAATGTGCTCAATTTCACTAATACGAGCTTCGTTGCGCTCCTGGTCTTGGCGTGCAGCGCTATATTCCATGTTTTCGCTAAGGTCACCAAATTCACGCGCAGTTTTAATGCGGTTAGCAATGTCGGAACGGAGTGCAATCAGCTCACTGAGCTCTTTCTTCAGTTCGTCGACGCCTTGCTGGGTCAGATGGAATTGTTTCTTCATGCTGTCTCCTTCTGCTGAAGTCCTGGTTTATTGTTGCACCTAAGCCGTTATTATAGCAATTAGGGTTGTCATGAGGCGACCTTTTTTATCACTGCATCCAAATCCAGTAGCTGCGCCTCAGCCTCGGTACGTGCTTTTATCTCGTACTGGTTGTTTGCCAGTGTTTTTTCGCTGACAACTATCCTGTAAGGGATACCCATGAGGTCCGCATCCGCGAATTTCTCTCCTGGTCGCACATCTCGGTCATCATATATTACCTCAACGCCAGCCGTAGTCAAGGTATTGTAGAGGTTTTCGGCCGCTTTTGTCACATTTTCGCTGACACCGACACTGGCAATATAAACTTTGTATGGTGCTACGGCAACAGGCCAAGCTAGGCCGCGCTCGTCCGAGAAGTGTTCGGCGAGCATACCGACCAAGCGGCTAATACCGATACCGTAACAGCCCATAATGATTGATTTCTGGTCGCCATTTTCGTCGTCGTAGAAGAGTTCGAGCGCGTCAGAGTACTTGCTCTCGAGTGGGAAGATGTTGCCTACTTCTACGCCACGCTTTTCGACGAGTTCTTCGCGCTTAACGCCCATTTTGGCCAGTGTTTCGTCAGACATAATTTCTTCGTTAAAGGCAATCTTTTTGCCTTCATGTACATAAATAGTGTCTTCGCCGATAGGACTAATCGTCTGGAATTCGTCACTAAAGCGCGTAGTAAAGATACCCCCGTCAGCGTAGGTACGGTAGGTAACGTCACCGATGCCGAGGCGCTCATACACCCGGGCGTAAGCTGCAGCTACTTTTTCGTAGATAGCATCATGCTCTTCCTGGGTACGAGCTAACGAGTACATGTCCTTCATGGTGAACTCGCGCCCACGCAGTAAGCCGCTCTTGGCCCGCTTTTCGTTGCGAAACTTAGTCTGGATCTGGTACACAAGCACTGGCAGGTCCTTGTATGAGCTAATAAAGGGCTTCAGCATGTCCACAATTGGCTCTTCGTGGGTTAGGCCCATACCAAGTTCGGTGCCATTGACTAATTTAGTCTTGAACCAGTTGTCGACTTTTTTGTCATCCCAGCGGTCGGTTTGTTCAAAGATTTCCTTGGGCTGTAGTACTGTCATCTGTACTTCTTGGCCGCCGACAGCGTTCCTTTCTTCGCGCACGACGTTGGCAATGTTCTCGAGCACGCGCTTGCCCAATGGCAAGAAGGCGTACACGCCTGCCATCTCTTTGTGAATATAACCAGCCTGGATCAGTAGCTGGGCATTCCTTGCCTGTTCATCAGCAGGCACAGTTTTGCTTGTCCTGGTAAACAGTTGCGACATTTTCATGTCATTAACTCCTTAAAATATGCGTAAAATAATAAAACTCGGGCAAAAGAAACTACGGCCGGCAGGCCGGCATCGGTGCGAGCTGGAGCTGAGAAGTAAAATGCTTCATTTGCCCACATTGTAACCTAATGGTTGCCAATTATAAAGAGATTCACAAAAACGAACGCGTTCTTGAGGGCATGCACAAAAATACCAGCCCAAATGCTGCCTGTTTTTTCGCGCAGCAAACAGAGTACTACCGATAGCGTAAAGGTGTCGATCAAGGCTACCCACAAGAGACCGCTCTGGCCAGTAAATAAGTGCAGCGAGCCAAACGTCAGACTAGTGATAAGCACTGACCAGAATACCGACAACCGTCCTTCCCTAAGCATGCCATAAAAGAAACCACGGAAAACAATTTCTTCGGCAATAGGCGGCAAGACGATCAAGCCGATACCGGCCAACCATAATCCGATCCCGCCGATACCCGAATCAAAGCCCAAGGCCTGTTGGGTGTTGCTGGTTGGCAACAACCCCTGTACTGCAGCATAAACCACAGCGAATAACACAAAATAAATACCAACAGCTGCGAGAGCCAAGAATGGGTAATACCACCTATACCGCCCTAGCCCTGCCAGTTTACGGAACGAGATTTTTTGGATACGTGCTACGTACCAGATCACCCATACTGCCAGTACCTCCGACAGCAAGATCGACAAAAAGTTAGACAGCGGCGCGCCATACCAAGCGTTGGTAGCCGACACATGCCAGCCAATTGCCGCAGGCAAAAAAGACATGAATATGCCCACTACAATCTGCATGCCAATAATCGCCAGCAGCATCACCAGGAACACAAACATAATTATCCTAAAGCGGTCGGCCGCCAGGATACGTTTGGTTTCGGGCTGGCTAGAAGAATCTTTTGACATCGACGATAGTAATCAAAATGATAATAAACATCAGGAACAAGAAGCTAGCACCAACAATGCGCTCTTCCATCTCCTGGCTCATTTGTTTGCCAAACAAACGCGACAGCAAGATCATAAACAACCGCCCACCATCGAGTGCTGGTATTGGCAATACGTTCATAATTGCTAGCGTCAGCGAAATAATGGCAATAATCATCAGCATAAACTGATACCCCATCAAACTGCCGTCCTTAAGCAGCACAAAGATACCCACCGGCCCAGACACCTGTGCTGCAGCCTTATGCCCGTCACCCTGAAAGACAGCCGAAATTACAGTACCCAGGCCTTGGAATGTAGCCGCAGTAAACTGACCAATCAAGCCTGCCCCGACAAGCGGTGCCGACCACGTTGAGCGCGTCAGCGTAAGCTCAGTGGGTACGATACCCAGGTAACCCTTAGGGGTTTTGGAGTTCTTGCTGGCATCAACTTCCACCTTACTGAGTAGGGTAATCGTTTTGCTGTACTGTTTATTGTTGTGCCCGTAACGGATCACCACCTGTTTGCCAGCCAGTGATTCAGTCATGGTTGGTAAACTGTCAGCGCTCTTAACTGTTTGGACGTGCCCTGGCGTACCAATGGCTTCAATCTTGTCACGCTGGACTATGCCAGCCTTGGCAGCTGGTGATCCCGATTCGACAGTACCGACGAGCACGTCGTTACGAACCGTTTTGGTGTCGCTCTTAACGGTAAATTGGTTGTCGATAATCTTTGGTATGCCAACCAACGCCAACAGCGTCAGCAACAAGAAGGCCATGAGCAAGTTCATACCCACACCTGCCAACATAATCTTGGCTTTTACCCAAGTAGTGGCGGCACCTAGGCTGCCTTTTTCTTTGGCAGCGTCGGATTCACCCTTGAGCTTAACAAAACCGCCGAGTGGCAGCCAGTTGATCGTAAAGTCAAACCCGCCCTTGGTCTTTTTGCCCCAAATACGTGGCGGGAAACCAATACCAAACTCTTCGACCTCGACGCCGTTCCTGCGTGCAGTCAAAAAGTGGCCGAATTCGTGCACCACGACCAACCCAATAAACAAGATAAGACCAAGTATTAGCAGTACCACAGATTATTACCCCCCAAATCGTCTGGAACGACGGCTGTACTCATTAATGATATCGTCCACGTCCTCTTTTGTCATCTCTGGCCAGAACTTGTCCAGGAAGTAAAATTCGCTGTACGCTGTCCGCCAGATCATAAAGTTACTCAGGCGCTGCTCACCCGAAGTACGTACCACCATATCAACTGGTGGCACGTCCGGTGCGTATAACCTGGCTGCCAGTGCTTCCTCGGTAATTTCCTCGGGAGCCAGACCATCTTGCACGCACTTGCGCGCTGCGTCAACAATTTCTTGTTGGCCGCCATAGTTAAAGCAGACGCAGAACGTCGGGCCGGTCAGGTGGCGTGTCTTTTCTTCGCATTTTTCAAAACCAGCAAGCAATTTGGCGCTGATGCCCTCGCGGCGGCCAAGGATCCTGATACGCACATTGCGCTCAATAAGGCTCTTTAGGTCTTTGCTGATTGCCTGCAGCGCGATCTTCATCAGGTTTGATACTTCTGACTTGTCGCGCTTCCAGTTTTCGCTCGAGAACGCATAAATCGTGACGTACTCGAGCTTGTGGTCAAAACATGCGTCTAACACTTCCCGCAAGGAATTGTAGCCAGCCAAGTGGCCGTCGTATTCCGGCAAACTATATTTACGTGCCCACCTACGGTTCCCATCTAAAATAAAGCCTACATGCTTCGGGACTATAACTGATTCATCATCCATGGGTAACAATTATACCTTGGCGACTATACAGTCATAATTTCTTGTTCTTTGGTCTTGGCACTGGCGTCGACGTCTGACTTAACCTTAGTCATGGCCTCGTCAATCTGTTTTTCGAGCCGCTTAGCGTCGTCTTCTCCGATTGCCTTGTCCTTTTTGGCCTTATCGACTGCAGCCATAGCATCATGGCGCACACCGCGCAAAGCGATCATGCAGTCTTCGACCTTACCACCAAGCACCTTAACGTACTCACGGCGGCGCTCTTCTGTAAGTGATGGGATTGGTACGCGAACAACACGGCCGTCATCTGATGGATTAAGCCCCAGCGTAGGATTATCGCGAATGGCACTGGCAATCGCTTGGATGTTGCCTGGGTCAAACGGTGTTACCTGGATCAGCTGGGCTTCCGGTGCAGTAACGTTAGCAACTTGGTTTAGTGGCATTTCCGTGCCATAAGCCTTAACCATAACGCCATCGAGCATCGAGGCGTGGGCACGGCCGGTGCGGACCTTTTTGAGTTCAGCCTGAAAATGCTCCAAGGCTCCCTGGAATTTCTTCTTAGCGTCATCAATAATCTGATTTGGGTTCATAGATCTAGTTACCTCTTAGTACTTTTATTGTAGGGCATGTGGTTACCTAGCGACAACTTCTTTAAAAAAGACCGCCTGCAAAGAGACGGTCTTTTGGGGTGGTTGCTTACCTTATTCGGTAACTTCACCAAGTGCCATACGGCTAAAACGGCGAACCACGAGGTTCTCGCCTAACTTGGCAATGTTTTCCTTTAGGTAGTCGCCCACAGTTTGGTCAGGGTTCTTAACGAACGGCTGGTCGAGCAAGCACTTCTCGGCGAAGTACTTCTTGAGCATACCTTCTACGATCTGAGGCACCATGTTTTCTGGCTTGCCTTCACCCTTAACCTTTTCGGTGAACTCAGCACGCTTTTCTTCGCGGGCTACTTCGGGGATGTTGTCGGCACTAATGTATTCCGGAGCGCTAGCAGCAATGTGCATAGCGATGTCACGGACTACGGCGGCAAACATTTCGTTGCGGGCCACAAAGTCAGTTTCTGAGTTTACTTCGACGAGCACACCGATGCGGTTGTCGTGCAGGTAGCTACCGATAACGCCGGCGCGGGCTTCGCGCTCACCACGCTTTTCGGCCTTGGTCAGACCCTTCTTGCGCATTTCGGCCAGAGCCTTGTCGAAGTCACCGTTAGCTTCGTCCAAAGCCTTCTTGGCGTCGGTCATACCGACTCCGGTCAGCTCACGGAGACGCTTAATTTCTGCAAAATCTACAGCCATGGTTTTTTCCTTCCACCCTAGTTAAGAGTTATTACTTTTTAGCTTCGTCTTTGTCAGGGGTGGCTTTGCTCTTGCCCTTGCCCTCTTCGATAGCTTGCTTGACGTAGTCAATGATGAGCTGGATGCTCTTGATGGCGTCATCGTTAGCTGGGATTGGGTAATCAATATCGGTTGGGTCAGCGTTGGTGTCTACAACGGCAACGATTGGCAAACCAAGCTTCTTGGCTTCGCGGATAGCGTTTACGTCGTTTACAACGTCGATAACAAATACTGCACCTGGCTTAGCAGCCATGTTCTTGATACCGCCGTAAATGCGGTTCATTTCGTCGATTTCTTCCTGGAAGCGCTGAACTTCAAGCTTGTTGTACTTGTTAGCCAACTCACCTGATGCCATCTTTTCTTCGAGGCTGTGCAGACGCTTAACGCGGCCCTGGATGGTGTTGACGTTGGTCAACATACCACCAAGCCAACGCTCGGTAACGAAAGGCATCTTTACGTCTTCGGCAGCTGCCTTAACGATGTCTTGTGCCTGACGCTTAGTAGCAACAAACAAAACTTGCTTGCCCTCAGAAGCGGTCTTGCTAATGAAAGCCAGAGCCTCGTCCAAACCTGCAACGGTCTTGGTAAGGTCAATGATGTGGCTACCATTGCGCTTAGAGTGAATGTAAGGCGCCATCTTTGGGTGCCAGCGGCTCGTCTTGTGCCCAAAGTGAGCACCAGCGGCGAGCAAAGCCTTAATATCTACGGCTACTGCCATGATAATTTGGTCCTTTCTCTTCGATTGGGTGCCTCGGGCGTCCTACACGGATGAGCCAGAGGAGGATTGGTTCCCAACCTGCTTAATTAGTTAACAGAGGCATTATACCAGACCACCCCTGTCGCTGTCTACATAAGTTATGGCCGTTCGATCAGGCCGTTATATTCAAGCAAATAACCGATTGCCATATAGTCGGCACCGAGGAACAGCTCGGTACGGTGCTCATGAAAGACACCATCCGCCCAAATACTTTCGATACTACTTTCATCGCGTAGGTACATATCACGAAAGAACACATCTGTACGACGCATAAAATCTGCTTGGCCCTGGCTTTCCGACACCGCCTCCTGGGCCGCTAGGGCTTCAACGGCTTCCTCATCGCCATATTCCTCGGCAATTCCTAAAAGTTCGCGACGCTTCAGAATATCCCGCAACGATATGCGTGTGTCATAGAGCCGTGTAAACGCGTACGTATCTTCTGAAGGGTCATATGTAAAACTAGCACCGTCCAAGCGCTGGCTATGGTCCGGGGCAACGTCATATTGCGCCACATGTCCTACGGTCGCACCAGAAAAGACATGCGCGTTGCTGCCCTGGCGCTTCAATATGGCCCGCGCTTCCATCACGATATCATGGATGTGCCGCGAACCGGCTTCTTCGTACAAATCAGGATATACACTGGTAAATAAACCGCTATTCTGGCGGTATAACTCATATTGTCCGGTTAGTTCTGGGCTTTTCCAAAGCCTACTCCTGTGGGTCACGGACAATAACTATACAATTATTCAGAACTATTCGCCAGTCAGTTTCCTTGCGTTGCCTACCTGGTAGAGATTATGATTAATATAATGAATCTCAAATCTACGCTTCGTATCTACTGGTTTGCTGCAGTGGCAACTGTTGCCATTTGGAGCTTAATTGGCTGGCAAGTTGGCGCCCCTGCCCTGTTAACTGTTATCGTGCTGACCTTGCTCGAGACCACCTTTAGCGCCGACAATGCCGTCGTGAACAGTAAGGTCCTGTCTACTATGTCCAGGAGGTGGCAGGCTGTCTTTATGACTGGTGGCATTATTATTGCCGTCTTTTTGGTGCGGTTTGCCCTGCCAATCTTTATCGTGATGACCGGCGCTGGTCTGGGCTTTCACCAAACCCTCGACCTAGCCCTGCATCATCCGCACGAATACGAGCATCATTTGCAAAAAGCCGAACCGGCAATTAACGCCTTTGGTGGTACATTCCTGTTAATGATCGCGCTCAGCTACTTTATTGACTACGAAAAGAAGACCCACTGGCTTGGCTTTTTTGAACGCTACCTGGGCAAGCTCGGCCGGTTTGATAACATCACCACATTCCTGATGCTACTGGCAACCATCGCCATTTACTTTACGATCAACCCTGCTCATCACGCTTTAGTACTGATCGCTTCCGTCTGCGCCATGGCCCTACATATTGGCCTGGAGCTCCTGAACGCCGCCATGGGCAACGAAGAAAAGCAGCTTGCCAACAAACACAAAGTTGGCATGGCAGCCTTTGCCGCGTTTATGTACCTAGAAATTTTGGACGCTAGCTTCTCGCTAGATGGTGTTATCGGTGCCTTTGCCCTAACCAGCAGCGTGATTCTGATCATGGCCGGTCTTGGTGCGGGTGCGGTGTGGGTGCGAGCCATGACTATCCACCTGGTGCGTAGCAATGCCCTGGCCAAATACGTCTTTTTGGAACACGGCGCCCACTGGGCGATCGCCTTCCTAGGCGGCGTGATGCTCCTCAAATTATATGGCGTTACATTGCCCGAATGGCTGGTCGGCAGCCTAGGTTTGGTGTTTATTACTGCGGCCATCTTTGGCAGCAAGCGCTTTGCCCGGGCAAACCAAAATTCCAGGGCCTAAACCAAACAGAGGTTTAACTCTTTACATTCTGTGCAAAAACAGATAAAATACTACGGATTATGAAGAAAGACATCCACCCTAAGAACTACCGCCCAGTAGTATTCCAGGACTTGAACAACGGTTACAAGTTCTTGACTCGTTCTACTGTGGCAACTGACGAAACCATCAAGTGGGAGGACGGCAACGAGTACCCTCTCGTTAAGGTGCACATTTCTAGCAGCACCCACCCCTTCTTTACTGGTGAAGAGCGTGTCCTCGACATCGAAGGCCGCGTAGACAAGTTTAAGGCTCGCGCCAAGGCCGCAGAAGCTGCCCGCGAAGCCCGTGCTAAGGCTGCCCAAAAAGATGCAAGCCGCAAGGCTGCCAAGGCAGAAAAAGCTGAAGCTAAAAAATCAGCTAAAGCCTAGCTACCGTCACACGTTAACCGCCCCGATCTCCGTTATAGATTGAGGCGGTTTTCTTTTACCCTGACGACACTATATACTTGAGGAAGACTATGGAACAAAAGGAAAAACACTTACGAGAAGAGCTCGCCGCACTGGAAGAACGCTTTGCCGACCCAGCTATTTTTGGCAGCAAGGAATACCCCAAGCTGGCCAAGCGCAAACAGGAGCTCGAAAATATAACGCGTTTATTTGATGAGCGCGCTGATATTACCCGCAAACAAGCCGAGGCCAACGAGATTGTTAGTGCTGGCGGCGACCAAGAACTAGTAGACCTAGCCAACATGGAGCTCGAAGAATTGGCTGAGCAATTAGACAACAACGAAACTGCACTGCGCGAGCTGCTCACGCCCAAAGACCCTAATGACGACCGTGACGTCGTGATCGAAATCCGCGGCGCCGCAGGTGGTGACGAAGCTAGCTTGTTCGCTGCAGACCTGTACCGTATGTACACGCGCTGGGCTGAACGTCATAATTATAAGATTGAGCTAATCGACGAGTCACCTTCGGAAGTTGGTGGCTTCAAAGAAGTTATTTTTGGTGTACACGGCACCGACATATACAAGCAGCTCAAGCTCGAGGCCGGCGTGCATCGTGTTCAGCGCGTACCCAGCACCGAAAGCCAGGGTCGCATCCACACTTCGACCGTTACCGTAGCGGTACTCCCAGAAGCCGAAGAAACCGACATCGAGATTAATCCAGGCGACCTGCGCATCGATGTTTATCATGCCAGCGGCCACGGCGGCCAGAGCGTGAACACTACCGACTCTGCTGTACGTATCACGTACCTGCCAACTGGCCTTGTAGTCACCTGTCAGGACGAAAAATCCCAGACCAAGAACAAAGAAAAAGCATTGGGTGTGCTGCGCTCACGCCTGCTAGCCCAAAAGATCGAAGAAGAGCAAAAGCAGCTGTCTGATGCCCGCAAAAAACTCATTGGCTCAGGTGACAGGTCCGAAAAAATCCGCACCTACAACTTCCCCCAAGACCGTATCACTGACCACCGTATCGGATATTCACGCAGCAACATCCCAGGTGCTCTTAACGGCGAAATCGACGATATTATCGAACAACTAGCCGCCTACGAACGCCAGCTGATCAACGAAGAAGCCTAAGGTAAATCTATGACCGTCGGCGAATACTTAAGCCAAGCCACTGGCATGCTAAGCAAGGCTGAAGTAGAAAGTGCGCGGCTCGACGTTTTGGTGCTTTTGGAAGACACGTTAGATAAAAACCGTGCTTTGCTGTTAGCACATCCCGAACTGGAGCTTTCTGACGCGCAAGTAACCCACTTGGACCATGCAATCGCACAGCGCCAAAAGCACCTACCCTTGGCCTATATCCGGGGCAAAGTAGAGTTTTATGGCCGTGATTTTATGGTAAATGAACATGTTTTGGTGCCGCGGCCAGAGACTGAGTCAATAATTGAACTACTCAAAATCTTGGCCTTGCCATCAGAAGCTAAGGTCCTGGATTTAGGTTGTGGCTCGGGGTGTATAGGTGTTACCGCAGCCCTGGAGCAGCCACAACTTACTGTGTACTTATCCGATATTAGCTCAGAGGCTCTA
>CBJLZK010000006.1:0-15774 GCA_966427515.1 uncultured bacterium
TGAGCGCCTTAAAACCCGGCAATTCATCTTTTATCTTATATATGCCAGTGTTCCAGGAGGGTGCGCCGACGGCTACTGAGGCGCAGCGCAAGGCTGCGGTCGAAGGCTTTACTTATATTGCTATAGACGCCCAGGCACTCATCAATAGTCTTTTAACGGATAGCCATACCTCAGATATTGGTATCAGGATGACCGATGCCGAGCAGCATAGTATGACGCTCTACCAGAGCTCTAACTTCTCTACGATCACTAAGCAGGCTGGTAGTATGGTGTATTCCCGCGATAGTACTATTTATGGTCACCACTGGCATGTGACGTTTGCAGCCTCGCCTGCGCTGTTGCCTGCTCGTGAGCGCCAGCTGCCTGAACAAGCTTTGTGGCGTGGTATCCTGACTTGTGCTTTCTTCTCTGCTCTCGTGTGGTATCTAATTACCGACCGCGAGCGCAAGTATGCCCGCCAAAAACAAGAAGAAGTCCAAACAGCCAAGGACGACTTGTTATCGCTGGCGTCACACCAGCTACGTACGCCGGCAACAGTGGTTAAACAATATGTCGGTATGCTGTTGCAGGGTTACGCTGGTAATCTGACCGAGCAGCAAATGGAGATGCTTGATAATGCCTACGAGAGCAATGAACGCCAGCTAGAGATCATCAACCAGCTGTTGTATGTGGCGCGCCTTGACGCTGACCGTATCAAACTCCGCCCAGTCAAAACAGATGTGGCCAAACTTATGCGTGACGTTGCCAGGGACCAAAGCCAGACAGTTGCCGAGCGTAACCAGCAGCTTACGTTCCGTATACCCAAGCAGGCTTTGTGGGCCGAAATCGACCCTCACTACTTGCGCATGGTGCTCGATAATCTTCTTAGCAATGCAATTAAATATACTCCCGAAGGAGGTACGATTACCCTAGCTGTCCGGCGTGCGCCCGGCCAGGTGGTCCTTAAGGTTTCAGATAACGGCGTGGGTATAGACCCTGCTTTGCAAACAAGCGTGTTCGAAAAGTTTACGCGTGTCGAGAATGCCCTTTCTACTGACGTTAACGGTAGCGGCGTCGGTCTGTACCTAACTCAAAAGATTGTCCAGCTGCACCATGGTTCCATAGAAGTTAAATCGGCGGTTGCCAAGGGGTCGACGTTTACCGTCCGGCTGCCAGCCAAACAGCCCAAGAAGAGCGCCTAGCTTCCTCGGTAATGTTATAGACAGATAAGCAACAAACGCCTACACTTACAAACAGATGGCCAGCAATACCAAGCGAATTTTAATTATCGAAGACGAAAAGCCCTTGCGGGAAGCATTTGCCTTTTTACTCAAGAGCGAAGGGTTCGAAATTGGGATTGCCGAGAACGGTAAGATCGGTCTAACGATGTTAGAAACCTTTAAGCCAGATCTGATCCTGTTGGATATGTTGATGCCAGTCATGAATGGCCAGGAATTTTTGAAAAAAGCGAAATTAATTACTAAACATCCCAGGGTTCGTACGCTAGCATTAAGTAATCTATCGGATGCAGTTTCGATGGAAGACGCCCATCAGTTTGGTGTCACCGAATCGGTTCTCAAGGCTGATTTGTCCCCTTCCCAGCTAGCCGCGAAGGTCAAAAAGATGTTGTCAGCAAGTAAATAATGTGCAAGGAATAGAATTATGGCAAAAGTACTTATCGTTGAAGACGAAAAACCACTAGCAAACGCTTACCAGACTATTTTGGCAAAGCACGGCTATGATGCTGTCGTAGCCTACGATGGCGAAGAAGCCCTTGAAGTGGTCAAGGATGGTATACCCGACCTTATCTTGCTGGACATGAAGATGCCTAAGATGAGTGGCCTTGAGTTCCTGCGCGCCCTAGACAAGACGCAGCCTGAGCCTAACAAGCGTGTCATTGTCTTTAGCAATCAGGATGCGCAGTCCGAGATCGACGAGGCCTTTAAGCTTGGTGCCAAGCGCTACCTCCTCAAATCATGGGCCGCCCCACAAGACCTCGTCAAGGTCGTCGAAGAAGCCCTCGAATCCTAAAAGACGTTAAGAAGCAAAAGAAACCCACACTTTTCATTGGCAGACCTGTGGCCCGCGCGCAGCCGGACCAACCGACCGCCACGGGCTGGCCAAAGGTCACCCGTAGAGGGTGCCTGCCAGGGGAAAGTGTGGGTTTCTTTTGCTTCTTAACTCTAGTTAGAGTCTCGAGATCAGGTTCTCGTCGTTGCGGAGTTGTAGGAGGGCTTCGCGGTTGATGATGTAGGTCTGCTGCTTGTAGTCCAGGACTTTTTCGCGGCGCAGCCGGGCGATTTCGGTAGCGATGGTTTCGCGGGTAATACCCAGCATATTGGCCAGCGTCTGGTGGGTTAGGCGCAAGTTAATGCGGGTCTTCTTGCTGTTGATATCTTCGCCAAAGCGCATCATCAGGTAATGCATTAGATGTACAAGCTTGTCGCGCGAGCGTGGTTGCTCCAGGGCATTAATATGCACGCTAGCACCGACGTACAAGCGCATAAAACGCTTTAGCATGCGGCTGGTGAACTCCGGGCTTTCCTCTACCTTCTTTACTAATTCTTCGCGAGGGATGGCGTAGACGGTGCAGTCGGTAAAAGCTTCGTAAAAATAATAGGCTACCGAGGCTTCACCCACAAACCAGGCTTAGGGTAAAATATCATATTCTGAACTCAAAGAGATCAACTGCTCTTCACCGAGTGGCGAGATGTTATAAGTCTTGACTGTGCCCGATTTGACCACGTATGCGTAGCGAGGTACCTCACCTTGAAACAACAAGGTCTGGCCTTTTTTGAACTTACGCAGTGTGTACGACTTGAGTAGGTCATTGAGGGCAGGCGGTGGTGTATTCATACGCTCTCTTTTTAATGGTGCTCCTAATTGTATTGTACTGCTGCGAACAGATATCGCAACTAGCAAATAATTTGTTGAAGTTTGTCAATAGTTAGCCTTCTGTAAGCGTTGCTACGTAAGGGCATCAATAAGCGCCTTGTTAAATGCCGGCAAATCGTCTGGATTGCGACTGGTAATAAGGTTGCCATCAACGACGACTTCTTGGTCGGTCCAGTCGCCTCCTGCATTTACGATATCGTCTTGGATGGTGTAATAACTAGTTAGTTTGCGGTTACGGACAACCCGCGCAGAAACCAACAGCCATGGGCCATGGCAAATAACCGCAGTCGGCTTGTTGTACTCGTCGAGCATCTTAATCACAAAGTCCTTGGCTTGCTCATTGGTACGTAAATGATCGGCGTTGACTGCCCCGCCAGGGATTACTACAGCGTCAAACTTGGACGGATCGGCATCAGGGTCGTCGAAAGTCATGTCAACTTTGACGCTCTGGCCTGGCTCGACATGGTTAAGCCCTTTGATCTCGCCGTCGTGTGGCGCGATAACGCATACAGTAGCGCCGGCGTCCTTGAGGGCCTTGTACGGTTCGGTTAGTTCTTTTTCTTCAAAGTAGTCAGTAGCAATAACTGCCACTTTCTTCCCTGTTAGATCTGCCATAGTTTCTCCTTATTCTTCAGTGGCTGCTTTTATGCTGCTGGCTACGACTGCCGGGAGCTGTTCTTCGGCCCAATCGGCCATCACGCGCTTTTCTTCGGCGGCTCGTTCGCACATATCAGCAACTTCATCTTCCTCTATTAAATTAGCAGCTTCGGCTATTGCAAGGTAACTGGCATAGCCAAACTGTTGTGCGGCAAACAGTAAAACGATATGTTTTACTAGCTCATCGTGATATGTGCTGGCACTGCTCTCCACCACGAGTTCACTCTCTTTGAGGGTGATACGCAAAATCTTGCCGCCCAAAGCTACAATGGCTTCTTCGAGTGCCTCGACCATATCTTGGGTGTCGGCCAGGTTCTGGCGCAACTCGCTCTTGATATCCAGGAACTCGTCGAAGGCCTTTAAGTAGCGGTTTAGTGCATTTACATGTGCGCGTTCCATCGCATAAGCGTCATTCAGCCAAGCGATTAACAGCTCTCGTGTCATGCACCCTCCTTTAATTAGTATTGGTCTACGTAGCGTACATCTGGTAATCAGGCATTTCTGCAAGAAATCTTACAGTCCGTTAACAGTGGTTGGTTGGGCTACAAGATGCGTTTGGGGCGTGTCAAAACGTATAAGCCGCTACAGAAACACAGCGCTGACATAGTGATAAACAGCGTGTCAAAGTTTGCCAAATGCACAATCGCTGCGCCCGAAGCCGAACCAATGGCGATCGCAAAATAATTGCCGGCCTCCCACATACTCCAGCGGGAGCTTGCGTGCTTTTGGCCCCCGATATGTTTGGTATACAAAGCGTCAAAGGCGGGCGTGATGCAGGCCTGGGACAGGCCGACTAGCACTTGCACGGCAAGCAATTGCCAAATGCTGCCTACAAACATATACAACAAAAAGCCAAGGCCATTCAGCATGTAACCCCAGCCCACGATTTTGGCCTGCCGCTTAGAACGGTCCGCGGCTTTACCAGCAATGATCACTGTTATGCCTGCCACAGAGGCAAAAACACCGGCAGCCATGCCGGCGTCCAAAATATCACCGCCAATTTTGGCAACGTACACGGCATAGATGGGCACGATCATGGCGGCCGAAATCAGCACCAGCGTATCAGTAATTAGCAGGATGCGTAGCGGCCGGTTCAAAAATCGCTTCATTACTGCTTATGGTAGCAAAAAAGTCCGCTTGTTGTAATAGAAACAGAGAACATAGGCCTTGCAGGCCAAGGTGGAATGTTCGGTTTTACAGCCGTTCAACCGCTGTAAATGTGACCATACTGGTGGTATTGCAATGGCTGCTGACGCGCCTATAATAACCATTAGCAATGTGTGTGCTGGCATGACCGCCTTCTTACATACAGGCTTATGTTACATTAAAGACTTTTAGGGAGCATACTCTACTTCGGCCTAAGATTTCCTGGCCAAAGCGTCCCTGCATTTCCCTTCATCAAGCACGGTGCTTCAAGGTTTTGGTAGTAGTCTGAACGGTTACATACCAGCAGTACTTGAGCCACTCGTTTCCAAAAAACCGTTCAGGAATCACCTTTTATCAGTCTTAAACTTTATAGGAGCTTGACCTATGGGTAATCGTGTAACTATTAACAAAGAAGTTTCAGTAACCGCCGTCTACTTTCGGAACGACCGGGAGCTAAAGAGCTACCCAAAGCGGATCGAATTAGAAGGTCGTGAGTACACCTTTATGGATGGCTTACGCTACCTAGTGCAGAAAGGTCAGAAGTTGGTTCAAATCTTCGACATGACCGACGGCCAGGCAGAGTACCGCCTCCGGTTTGACTCACATGACCAGCTGTGGACGCTTGTGGACATCACTGAAGCACCCCGGGCATTAGCCTAACAGGGACACACGATAGACAAAAAACAGGCCTGGATTATCCGGCCTGTTTTTATTTGGTTACTTTGTGGCGTATAGCTTATGGTCGCTAATGTATGCTTGGACGGCACCGATGGGATGCTGCCTGCCGCTATGCCGAAGGTCGGATGACGAAACGTGGGCCTCGGGCGTAGTGATGAGCTGGAATGATACAGGCTGCGTGTAAATAACGCCAAGCTGTTTTAAGATATCAGTGATCTCCTCTTGGGTATCTTTGCCCCGCATGCCGATAATAAATTCTACTTGATCGAGCAGGTGCTCGATCCCCCTCCATTGTGGCAAGTGGCGGGCCACGTCTGATCCCATTAACAGCACGAGTGTATCGCCCGGATAGCGGGCGGTCAGCTCATTTATAGTTGGCCCAATAAGCAGTTTGTTGGTGCTGAGCGTGGCTACGCTGCAGCCTCTCTGGTCGCCAATAGCCAGCTCTAACAGTTTACGCCGGTGCTCCAAAGGAGTTATATGCATTTTGCGCCATGGTTTTGATTCGGGGATAAAGACAACTTCCTCCAGCCCACAACGTTGTTTTGCAATGAGTGCAAATGTAATGTGCCCTTGGTGGACAGGGTCAAACGTACCGCAATAAATGCCCCGGCGCATCTATTTGCTCTTGCCCTTCCGATTCGTAGCCAAGGCTAGTGTTAGCGCATAAAATGGCCGTTTAGACATCTGTACTTGTACGCGGGTATGAGCGGGGATTTCCAGGGGCTCGCCGTCGAATTGGGCCCAGCTTTTTTCTTGGATCGTAAAATAAGCGAAGTTACTCAAGAATTTGGCGCTTAAGCGTTTGCTACCCGTGGCGATTAGGCGTGGTATGGCCGAAATTAGCCGCTTGTTCTCTAGGGTGTTTAAATAAAAAACCTCATCAGTAAGCTGTACTGGCAGCCGGGTGATCTTGGCCATGCGTGAACCATTGGCGAAGGTGCGTTCGTAGACCACCCGCGCAGTGTCTTCCTCTTTGATAGAAAAAGTTGGGGCATCAATAAAGGCGCCAAGGACGGTAATGAATTCCTGCAGGAACCTGCCCACCGGCCAGCGGGCAATGCGGTTACGGTGTACTTCGTCATTCAGCTTTGAAGCAGCAAAGGCAGTGGCGCCAAAACTGGCGTAACAGGCAGCAATGCGTGTGATATGTTTACCATCGCTCTTCATGCGGCACTCCAAAGGATGGATGGGTACGATGCGCCCCTTGGATATGATATTCCGCAAATTGGCACGGAATGCAGGGCCATTGAGCATATAGGCCAAGTCATTGGCATTACCGCCCCACAAGGGCAGGATGACTGTTTGCCGGGCCTCATCGGACAGCCGCCTAGAAGTAATGAGTGACTCGATAATGTAATTGGTAGTGCCGTCACCAGCGGCAATACAGAGCAGTGTGTTGGGGCCAAGCTGGCTGGCGTATTTTTCGATGAGCTTAGGGCTGCTGCTCCAGTTGTCGCCAGTAGCCTCGATGGTGTCTAACGGCAGACCTGCCAGGATTGCCTTAACTTCCTCTACCCGCTTGCGTACTACTGCAGTGTTCGTGCTTTTTGGGTTTGCAAAAATAAGCAGTCTATCAAACTGCGGGGCTGATGTCCTGACTTTATTTTTGCGCCGCATATCTTCTAATAATAGGGTTTCCGTAGCGATAAGCCAACAACAGGTGCTACTATATCCCATATGAGCCGGTTCCGTTGGTTGCCAAATGCGCTCTCCGCATCGCGGGCCGTGCTGGCATTGCCGATTTACCTGGCCGCCGTTGATGGCCGTTGGGTCTTGGGCTTTTGGCTAATCGTTACCGCCTTGATGACTGACTTTTTTGACGGCTTGGCAGCCAAAAAACTGCACGCCGAATCTGTCCTTGGCGGACATATTGACCGCGTATCAGATTTCTTGTTGTGTGTGGCTGGCGGCTTTGGCATGGTGGTGGGCGGTCATGTACTGAGCCTGCAATTGCTCTGGATTATCGTCCCACTATCTGGTTTTATTGGTTACACTAAATTCTTTTTACCCGAAGATCACCAGCTGCGCCGCATAGTCTCGATCATGTCGTTGGTACTGTTGTTTATAACGTGGTCGCTAATAGTCTGGGGCTATCTATGGAAGGCTTACGGTTGGTCTTGGTGGTATCCCGTGATTACCCTACTGGCGATTGCTGTGGCGGCACGTCTCAAAAAACACAGGCTAAAAGCCTGGTTCGGTTGGCTGTTTGCCAAGAACCCTATTACTTGACCTCAGTAATTTTAAGCTTGTTTTCTAGGTATACGACAGTTAACAAGCTTAGTAAGTGGAACTTAACCGCGCAGCCGTCTAGCTGGTAGACAACCTCGGGGTTAATACCTCTGGTGGCCGATTTGAGGCCAAATTGCTTGCCGGCGTACTTCTTTAGAAAGTAATCAAAGGTGCCGTCATAGAGTACAAACTCGGCGTGCTCTAGGCCTTCGGCAAAGTCTCTGCCCTCTTTGGGCGCTGGTATCTCGATGGCGTCAACGCGCCAGTTGTCGACGATAATTGGGTCTTGCAGGCGGTATGTGGCAATAAGCCTGCCGCTGACAGTGGTTTCGTGAGCTAGGGTTGCGATTTGCGCAAGCTCGGTTTTCTTTTGTTGGTAGCCTTCCTCTGAGGTTGTGCGGTAGCAGAGGTGGTCCATTTGCACGAAGTCGTTCAGGTCGAACCCGGCAGCTTGCACCTGGCCGACCAAATTCCGCACGAAGGCTTGGTAGTCACCAAGAATTTTCTGTAGTTCCATAACTCAATGGTAGCAGATTAACCAGCGCAAGTGCTAAGGGGCAAAGGTGTGAGCTGGTTAAAGCGGTCCTGCACTTGTTTGACGCTAGGGCGGTCTTTTTGGACAAAAATAACGACATTGCCGATTAGGTTATTCAGCCGCTGAAGCTGTTCGGCTGTGGGTTTGACAGCCGGTACAGTTGGCAGAGCAGTGTCGGCGTAGGCTTTAGGAAAAAGCTTGTCGAACAGACTGGCGCTGCCAGTGGGGAGATTGCTCTTTTTGCCAAAGAACGTCTCTAGGTCCTGGTGCACAAAGTCGTTAAAACTATGCTCTTTGTAGCTACCTTGGTCGCCGGTAAAGACGTAAAAGTTATCGCCCTTGGGCACACTAGGCAAAGCATTGCCATGGACCGGTACGTTGACTAGCTTGGGAAAGCTATCAAACCTGAAGCCAAGCGTGCCATGTAGCCCGCCATAGTAATTCCAGCCGTAGTCCTTAAGCACTAATCCGCCGGTCATATGAGCCCAGTGGATGTGTACCATCTGGTTGTTTTGGTCGTGGAAATGGACAGGCTCTTTAGTGAGCTGGGCGGTACAGACATCGTGGCCAGCTACCTCCTGAAAATCAGGACTGGCAAAGTTAACGGTCTTGCCATCCACCAAAAGTTGCATACGGAAATGGTAGTGCTGGAAGGCTGGCTTGCGAATGGCTGCTGGCGTTGAGAAATAAGCGTAGCCTACAAATAGCACGTACAATCCAGCGGCCAATACTGCCAAGCCAATTAAGGCCTTAATCCCTTTGGCAAATCGTGAAGTATGGCGCTGAGTTGGTTCAGCTTCGCTCTGGTCATTCATGTTTTGGCATTATAGCAGAGTTTTTTGGTCTTGTTCCGGATGGGTGGCGGGGATACGGATGGTAAAAGTGGTTCCCTTTTCTGGCTGTGAGTGGACAGTGATGCTACCTCCGTGCAAGTCAACAATTTTTTTAGCCCAGTAAAGGCCCAGGCCGGTGCCGCCAACTTCGTCCGACAATGAGTTTGGCAAGCGCGTAAACTTGGTAAACAGTAGCGGCAGGTCTTCCTTTTTGATGCCGACACCCTGGTCTTTGATGTCGATAACTACGAAGTGCTGGTTGGTCCGTACCGACACAATAATGCCTTTGCCGTCAGGAGTGTACTTGCTGGCGTTATCAATAATATTCTCGAGGACCATACGGATAAGCGTTTGGTCGATGACAGGCGTGATGGTAACGTCGGGGCGGTTAAATTCCAAGCGCTGGTCTTTGGAGGTAAATTTAGGCTCGAGCTCTTCAATAACCTCCCCGATGATCTGTACTAAATCGGCACCTTCTAGCCTGAGCTGGACTTTGCCGGCGTCTACTTGGGCTACACGGAGCAAGTCGTTCACGATGGCGATTTGCCGCTCATTGCTCTCGTAAATACTCTCGGCCATTGACCGCTGGGTAGGCGTCAGCTCGCCGGCGTACCCTTGGATCATCATGCCCGCGTACTGCTTGACTGCAGTCGCTGGCGTGCGCAGCTGGTGCGATGCTAGCGAGATAAATTCGTCTTTGGCACGCTCTAGCTCGACCTCTTGCGTAACATCACGGAAGACTTGGATGGCCCCGATCGGCTCGTTGTCTAACATAATCGGCGATACCGTGAGGTACACAATAATTTTGCGCTTATCATGCCGCCAGTATGTCAGCCTTGTAGAGGTGGCCTTGCCACCTAAAAGCGCTTTGGTGAGCGGCCGCTCCATGGGTTTGATGCGCACACCGTTTTCGTCCTCGGCAATGACGGTTCCGGGGTACCACTTGCCGATCAGTTCGGCAGGTTTTTTGTAGCCCAAAATGTCTAAGGCAGCTTTGTTTATACGCGAAATCTTGCCATGCTCATCTGTGGCAATGGCCCCTTCGCCAATACTCAAAAAAAGAGCGTCAGACTCCGCTCTCTTCCTGTCTAGGCTTGTTTGTGTTTCTCGTTGTCGTTGATCTGCTTCTGCCATTCTATTGCCATCATAGCGCAAAAAAGCAACAGATGTTAGGGGAGTGTGATGCTAAGCACTGCCAGGAAGAGATATTTCTTACAGAATACCTACTGTTGCACTTTGTACGATAGTAATATACCGGCGTAAAATAAGGAGGTACATATGTTCAAGCACAAAACAGCGATCATCCGTATCCTTTGTTGCCTTGCGTTAGTAGCTGCTACTCTTAGCCTGGCTGTGCCACAGGTACATGCCGTCGAGAGCAACGTCCCTGCTACATTTACTACAGCAACGTCTGCCGCCGCCCGCCGGGTCCGCTTGGCCAAAATGCCCCGCCATTACCGCTCGCCCTTGGCTGGCGAAGGTTCAACCTCCGGCCTGTGGCAGGCACTCATCGTCGAGGCACTCATTGGCGCAATAGGCGTTGGGGCGACTATTGGATTTGTGAACCACCGCCGCCGTCAGCACCCTGCCCGTCCGTGGCAAATATAGCGTGTAAGATTTTTTACATGCTGCCCGCTGCCTGTATGTTTAAATAACACTATTAGGAAGGGGCCGGAGTGGCTGCAAAAACCTCAAAGAGTATGCAATTAGAATCATTGCGCACCAAGCATAGTGACGCCATGACGCAGCTGGAGCGATACCGTCTGTTGGTCGAGAGTGTCCAGGATTATGCGATTTTCCTTTTGGATAAAGACGGTGTGATTACTTCCTGGAACAAAGGCGCCCAACGCCTAAAGGGCTACAAGGCCAACGAAATTATTGGCAAGCACTTTTCGGTTTTTTATCGGCAGCGTGACAAAGATGCGGGCAAGCCCGAGCGCGAGCTGGAGCTGGCCAAAAAGCTAGGCCGTGTCGAAGACGAAGACTGGCGGGTCCGCAAAGATGGCAGTGAGTTTTGGGCTAATGTCGTGATTACTGCCCTGTTTGATGATGACCACAACCTTATTGGTTTTGCCAAGGTTACCCGTGACCTGACTGAGCGCAAGCAGCACGAGGATGAATTGAGGCGCGCTAATGTTGCCCTCAAGGAACAACAGCGCGAGCTGGAACGGCTCAATTCTGCCAAAGACGAATTTATCTCGCTAGCATCGCACCAGCTGCGCACGCCAGCGACTGGTGTCAAACAATACTTAGGCATGTTACTTGAAGGCTTCCTGGGCGACCTACCCCCAGAACATCAAGATATTATCAGACGGGCTTACGAGAGTAACGAACACCAACTGGCGATCGTTAATAACCTGCTCAAGGTTGCTCAGGTAGACGCTGGCCGCGTGCTGCTGCTCAAAGAGCAAGTCGACGTCAAAAAGCTTATTACTGATGTGGCCCGCGAATATGCCGACCGAATCAAGGCGCGTCACCAGAAGCTAGTCCTGGAGCTTGATAAGATAACTGTCTCACTTGATGTTAACCACTTTAGGATGGTGATCGACAACCTTATCGATAATGCCACCAAGTACACCCCTGATTCGGGCACTGTCACGGTTAAAGCCAGCTTGCGTAATAAAATGCTCAGGATTACCGTGCAAGACACAGGCGTAGGTATCGATGCCAAGGATGTCCCACGCTTGTTTACTAAATTTAGTAGGATTCCAAATATTCTATCTGACGCTGTCGGTGGCAGTGGCTTGGGCTTGTATTGGGCCAATAAGGTGATAGCGCTCCATGGTGGCTCTATCGAAGTACTATCTGAAGTTGGCAAAGGTACAGTATTTACGATCCTGCTGCCTATCGAACAGGTGGGCGACTAATGCGGAAGATCCTACTCGTCGAAGATGACCCCACGCTTCGCGAGGTGTACCACTTGGTACTGTCTACCGAGCCCTACGAGATTATTGTAGCCAGCAATGGCAAAGAAGCGCTGGACAAATGTGCCCAAAACAAATTTGATTTAATCTTGCTCGACCTAATGATGCCCGTGCTTGATGGTGTAGGCTTCTTAAAAGAGTTTGTTGGCGAGCGCTCTGCCCCACCTACCAAGGTTATCGTGCTGAGCAACTTATCATCTGGCAACGAATTAACCCAGGCAATGAGTTATGGCGTGCAAAAAAGCGTGCTCAAAGCCGACCTGTCGCCCCGGCAATTACTTGCGGCTGTACGTTACGAATTAGAGGCTTGAACGCCAGCCTCTAGCTCACCCAGAAAACGCTGGTATGTGCCATCAATATCGCCGTGCCTGGAAGGAATAATAACCATATTGGGCCGCTTGGCTAGGGATAGCTGGACGTTGTCGAATAGCGTCTCGATAACTGGCTTGTCGGCCTCTGTCATCGCCGGGGCTCCTGGTTCGCCCCAAGTACCCCGCTCCAAGGCTCGTGCTACTGCCTCTTCTTTTTGGGCTAGAAGCGTACACTCAAAAAATAGCGCGCCACACTGGCTGGCAAGATCTTCAAATTCAGCAGCATCCTCTGGATGGGATAGTAAATGGGGCACCACAACGTCATGCCCTGCCACCAGATGAGCCCTGGCCATAGCTTTGACTATTTCGAAAGCCATGCGCCGTGCTTCTGATTCGTGGTCTAGCCAACCGCCGATGTTAGCAATGATTTCGTCGCCATTAATGTGAAAAGCAAAGAGATGGTCGGCAACGTAACGGTTGGCGATGGTGGATTTGCCAATGCCCACGGGGCCGTTAATGATAATAAGTTTTGGTTTCTCAGTATGCATATAACATCTACCATAGACGATATCTAACCCTGTTACAATGTGTGTAGTATGCCAACTGCCCGCATCATAAAGGTTTTTACAGACCGCTACCCCTTGCTCGGTCCAGCGGTCTGGATGCTGACGGTCGAGTATCTTGTTACGCAAGTGATTGTGGCCAGCGTTTGGCATAACCCAGGCTATAGTTGGCGCACGAATACTATTAGCGACCTGGGCAACACAGTGTGCGGCGTATATAGCGGCCGGGCAGTTTGCTCGCCGTTGCATGTATTTATGAACGTGTCGTTTGTAGCTCTCGGGTTATTAATGGCCTCTGGGTCATTACTCATTTATCAGGAGTTCCGCGAAAACCGGGGTACACTGGCAGGCTTTATCCTGATGGGTATTGCCGGTTTGGGGACTGTCGCTGTGGGCTTGGCTCCAGAGAACGTCAACCGTATCGCGCATTTTACTGGTGCACTCATGCCGCTGTTATTGGGCAATGTCAGTATGGTAGTTTTGAGCTTGGCACTTACGAGGGTGAATCGCTGGATGCGTTTGTATACTTTTTTGTCTGGTGCTGTTGCCTTGGTGGGTCTGCTGTTCTTTATTGTGCATGTATATGGGCCGCTCGGTATAGGTGGCATGGAGCGCCTGGCTGCCTATCCGCAAACTGTCTGGCTAATCCTGTTTGGTGTGTACATGACACATAACCATATCCGTCGCCTAAAGGCTGTAGCCCGACGTATAATAAAACCATGAACCAGGCACCAGATTTTGAACTTCAGGACCAAGACGGCAAACAACGTTCAATGAGCGATTATCGTGGCAAGTGGCTGGTACTGTACTTTTATCCTAAGGATGACACGCCAGGCTGCACAGCCGAAGCTTGCAACTTCCGCGACGCCCGAGCGTTTATCGAAGAATATGCTGCGGTCGTGGGCATCAGCAAGGACTCTGTACGGTCTCACAAAAAGTTCGCAGATAAATACGGCCTAAACTTTACAATCCTGAGCGACCCCGAACACAAAGTGATCGAAGCGTATGATTCATGGAAGCTCCGCAAGTTTATGGGTCGCGAATACATGGGTACCGAGCGTAACACCTTTATCATCGATCCTGCCGGCAAAATTGCCAAAAAATACACTGGCGTAGATCCGAAGACCCACGCCGTGCAGATTATCGAAGACCTCAAAGCCTTGCAGGCCTAACGGTATTCGGGGTTTTCGCTTTTGGCGTTAGTGACACGCTCCCACCCTTTGACAGTATTGCCAATAGCCGGAATGCCGCCGTTAGCGTTCAGCATTTTGGCAGCGTGCATTAGATTCCAGGCCATAAAAGTGGTATTGCGGTTAGTAAAATCATTGTCGAACCCGACAGGAGTCTTGCCATCACCAATGGGCTTGCCCTGCCATTCAGTGTCGCCATAGCTAGGGCCAGGGCCAGCCTCACCAACCCAGCCACAGTCTGCTTGGGGCGGAATGGTATAGCCGATGTGCTGCATGGCATACAGAATGTCCATTGAGCAGTGCTTGATGCCATCCTCATTGCCGGTAATAACGCAGCCTGCTACTTTGCCGTAGTACAGGTATTGGCCTTTATCGTTGTAATCACCGCTGTAGGCATACATCCGCTCCACTACCTGAGTGGCAACGCTTGACTTTACGCCGAGCCAAATCGGTGTGCCAATGACCAAAATGTCTGCGGCCATGATCTTTTGCTGAATCTTGGGCCAATCGTCTGGCTGGCCTTCCTCGGCGCCGTCCTTAATCATGCCAAAGGCAATGTGGTAATCCAGGGCGTAGACTTGTTCTACCTCTACGCCCTCAGCTTCCATAATATGCGCAGCCCGGTCCATTAGTAGCTGTGTGTGCGACTTAGACTTATCTTTTTTGATCGAGCAATTGATAAACAAAGCTTTTAAGCCTTTAAAGGTGTGCTCTGCCGCCATATTAAAAGTCTGCGATTACAATCTTTTTCATGTTCATCAAGTGCTCGAAGGCGCCTGGTTTTTGCATTAGCTCTTCCATGTTGGCGGGGACAACCTGCCAACTCAAGCCGTATTTGTCTTTGCACCAGCCACACTGTTCGGCTTCTGGCACGGTCGAGAGCTTGGACCAATAGTAATCAATCTCTTGTTGGTCTTTACAGGTAATGGCAAACGAGACAGCCTCGTTAAAGTTGACGTTCATTTCGACGCCGGAGTCCATAGCAGCAAACCATTGGCCAGCCAACATAAAGTCGGCAAACATCAACGAGCCCTTCTTGGCTGGGCCAGTATCTTCGGTGTAAGGAGCCAGGGTGCCCTTTTTGGCGTCCTTAAAGACTGACATGTAAAAGTCTATCGCTTCCGCAGCATGGTTGGTGTTCTGCTGGGCAAACATTAAGGTTGGCGTAATAAAGGGCCGCGGCTCGCCATTAGGATCAGATAACAGTAGCTGCCATGTTAGCCCGTAGCGGTCCTTAACCCAACCGTATCGTTGGCTGAATGGGTAGCCGCCAAGCTCCATGAGTACCTCACCACCCTCCAGCAACTTGGCCCAGAGGTCGTTTAGATGCTTCTCGGCTTGATCGTCCTCGGAGGAGTCAAAGTTTAGGATAAACGAAATCGCTTGGTTAAATTTGAACTCCGGGCCAGCGTTGATAGCTGTAAAGTGCATGCCCTTCAGCTCGAACTCGATAGCTAGTTCCTGGCCGGCCAGGTCTTGCTGGAAGTCAGCTAAGCCTTCTTCTTTGGACTCTGGATAACGGGCGGTCGAAATAACCTTGCTATCCGGAAAAATAGATACATAAAAGTCAACAGCCTCTTTGGCGTTGTGATCGAACCACAGATTTGGCGTAATTTTTTGCTGCATGGTGCCCCCTAGGTATTAAGAATACTTTCATGTTAGCAGTAAAAGCATGTAAGCCAAAGCCGCTTTTGATAAGGCAAATGGCTGAACTTTGCTTAGTAAATTTCGTCAAAATTGGGGGACAGATTGGGAACGTCAATAAAGCCAGGAGTTATTATCCGTCCGTCACTCGCCCGCTCGGGGCCATGGATGTGTATAGCTAATTCTT
>CBJLZK010000007.1:0-15140 GCA_966427515.1 uncultured bacterium
TGCCCGATAGCCACCGACGACGGAATATACGCACCTTGGCTAACTCCCAGACTGTACTGCTGGGCGATGTCAGCCGTAACAGGGATGTAGATTACCCCTAGGTATGGGCGCTGCAGCTTGCCTGTCTGCTCCACACTCTTGATCAGGCCACTGACATCGTCAATAGGGATAGAAAAGCCAATGTTCTGGGCGTTACCAGCGATGGCCACGTTAATACCGATCACCTCGCCGTTCAGGTTGACCAGGGGGCCACCAGAGTTACCTTCGTTAATGGCAGCGTCTGTCTGGAAAAGGTTCTCTAGGTTTTCGCTACCCGAGCCCGACGAGTCACTAGCTTGGACACTCCGCCCAAACCCCGAAATAATACCTGCAGTTACGGTATTTTGGAACTGGCCCAGAGCGTTGCCAATGGCCACCACAGAGTCGCCAACCTTCATGTCGCCCGACTTGCCAATGGTTGCCGGCGTTAGCGTCTTGCCTTTTAGGTCGGTGATCTTAAGGAACGCCACGTCAAGCGGGTCAGTGTCTGAGGTACGACCAACTACTTGCACGTTATTCAGTGTAGTGCCGTCAGATAGCGTAACGCTCACCTTTGTCGTACCGGCCGGTACAACGTGACGGTTGGTAATAATTAACCCGTCCTTGTTCAGGATAATACCAGTACCCGCACTTTGCTGTTCAGTTGTCCCCTGGAAACCAAAGAATGAATCAGTGGGCGCACTTTGACTGGTAACGTTCACCGAAACCACGCTCGCCCCCACGTCTTTGGCAATATTACTAATGAGCTGACCCTGCGTCTTCAGTACAACTTGTTGTTTTTGTACGTTCTGAGAGTCATCAATATGTTTGTTGCCCAGGTAGCCGCCCAAGAACCCTGCCGAGGTACTGACAATAATCAGCGCCGCAGCACTAAGCATGCGCAATTTAGCGCCACTAGGCGTTTTAGGTACATGATGATAGCCAAATGGTCGCCCAGTATGGCTGGTACCAAAGACTTCGGGTGTCCCTTCCTGGTCTTTGTTGTCTTGCTCCTGCACGGTTAATCTACCCCCTTTCCACTAGGAACTATACTATCTTATCGCCCCAATCTGAGAAAATGACCACAATAAGTACCACCGCAGCCATGATAAAGATAATCTGACGACGAACATTCACAGATAGCCTATCGTGATGGTCCAGATAGTACAACGTAGACAGACCGAGGCCAAGTGCCGACAGCAACAGTACTGGTTGCGCCACAATACTGTAATACAACAGCCAGTGGCCCAATACCCAAACCAAAGCCGCACCAAAATAGCCCCATATATATGACAGCAGCTTTGCATAAGGCTCATCAAAGCTATCAAAGAAGTGCCGAGCAGCCAAGAAGCAAACCAGGCCCGTGAGCAATACTAATACGTCTAGCCTGCCGTCACCCCACTGCACAAAGACAGCCATCAAGCCCGCTAGCATTGCTACCATAGCCTGCACAGATACCAGTGTCGGTGCTGACAGCGGTTTGAGCAAAACCAGCCAAGCAATATACCCTAACGTCCATACAAGCTGTAGAAGTTGGCTGCCACTGTGCTGCATGAAGATCAGAACAGATACGCCAACGATAATATCGACGGCATTAGCACGGATGTTGGCTGGCCAAAAGCGCGGCCGCACTGCAAACATACGCCATTTACTAAGCAAAATAATGATCAGTGCCAACTGGCCGAAGTCAGTGCGTACCAAAGCAAAAACTACAAATGGCAACAAGACGTTGAATATCGTGTATACAACTCTCGAGAAGCCGCTGGCTGGTTTGATTTTATTGATTAAGGGTCTCATCTTGGCCTAAGATTATCACAAAACTTGCGTTGCCAGGTTTAATTGTATTGTCTGGCAGCGTTGTGGTGCTCTTAACGCCAAAGCGCTTCTCTAGGTAATTCTTGGTGTAAGGGTCTTTGCCCTTCGTAAGGTCAACAACTACCGTAGTCGCGTAATTTGTCGTAGGAGCACTGTCCACCGTACCTACATTATACCCATAACTCTTCAATTCATCAGCTTTTTGTGCGGCCAACCCTGGCGTAGTGGTGCCGTTAAGGACAGAAACGTTGGCATTTTCCTTTAGCAAGTAGCCGTCAGGCAGCTGCGTGCGCAGGTAGGCTTGCAGCTGGCTATAGTCGGCTACGCCTGCTGTTGGGTAAACCACAGACTGGCCATTAATCATACCTGTAGTGAACATCGCCTTGCCTGGCTGCTCGAGGTCAACTGAGTCATAACTGCCGCCAATCTGCTTAGCAATCTTGACCATACGGATAGCATCATCAATGCTAATGTCAGTAGAGACATGCGCGCCGAAGTTGTCCATTAAGCTAGAGAGCTTGAGCGGATTAGTATACGTACCTGCCGAAGCAACTTTTTTGGCGATCGCCTCAATCAATAAGCGTTGGCGTTCGGCACGGTCAAAGTCACCACGAGGGCTGGTGTGGCGTGAACGCGCATACATTAACGCGCGCAAGCCATCAAAATGCTGCATGCCAGGCTGGACGTTAAGATAGTACGGCTTGTGTGCCGATTCGTCATACATATGATCAGCGACTGCTGTATCGGAGGTAACATTGAGGTCGACGCCACCAACAGTATTAACGGCGTCTTCGAACGCTTTAAAGTCAACGAGCGCACGGTAATGGATGGTAATACCAGTTACTGCTTTAACTTCACTCGAAATTTGGTCCAGACCGTAGTTTTGGGCATCTTGCTTGCTCTTGCCCTGGGAAAGCGCACGTTCCTTAGCAAAGGCATATACAGAGTTAATCTTGGACGACCCGAACGGCGTCGTTACCCACAAGTCGCGTGGCAGACTAACCAATGCAGCCTTGTGATTTACTGGGTCGATGCTGGCGATCATAAGAGTATCGGTCAGATCAGCCCCATCGTGCCCGTCACCACCAATACCAAGGAGCAAAATATTAACACGACCGTCGCCTTCACCTTTTAGCAGCGAAGGCGCCACGTTATCGCTAAGGGCTACAGCCCTACCACCACCCTTAAGTACTTTGTGCAGGTTAAAGTAGCCCTTTGCAAACAAAAAGCCGCCAACGAGCAAAACCAATACTAATACAACTAGGCTGCTCCTCAGTGAATAGAAGCGGATTTTTTGCCACTTGGTCTTAAAAACACGTTTCTTGTGATGGCGGAAAAAACTGAATATACCGTGGCGCTTCTTATCGGTCTTGTCTTTACCTGTTTTGTCGGCTGGTTTAGCCCCCGGCAATGTCATGTGAAGCAGTGAACCATTGTCTTCTGAGGTTTTGCTGACTGGCCGGACAGGCGCCGGCGTTAGCGGGCTGTTAGTAGCATGGTAGCCATCACGGCGTTTGAAGTCACCAATTACACGTGAGTTTTTCGAAGTAAGAGAGTCACCGCTGCCATTGAGAGGCCGTGGGGCAAACGCCCGGTTAACCAGTTGTGGCCGTCGCGGAGAGCTAACAAAGCCGTCCATCGATTGCCGCGAACTACGGCGTGGTTCTTTTCGAAAGTTATCCATAAGCAATGGCTTTAAGTATAACCATTTTGCGCAGACGAGTAAACCATGTGCATAATCGCAGAATTTAGCGTATAGTTTAACCCTGATGACCCAAGAACAACCTACACCAGGCACTGAGAGCGTAGTTCACGAACACCCTGTTCACACGGGGGCATACGTACCGCCTAAACGTGCCGCTAAACAACACTCTGCTAAACGCGAAGGCTGGGGTAGTATTGCTTCGACCATCGCCGTACTATTAATCGCACCGCTAGTTGCCCTGCTCCTAACGGCATTCGTTTTTCAGTCGTACCAAGTAGATGGCCCAAGCATGCAGACAACACTGTTCAACAACGACAGGCTTATTGTTTGGAAAGTTCCTAAGACCTGGTCTAAGGTTACCGGCCACCCCTACATTCCACAGCGTGGAGATGTGATTATCTTTGTCGAGAATCAGCTGGCTGCCTATGGCCAAGAACCTGGCAAGCAGCTTATTAAGCGCGTCATTGGTTTGCCTGGCGACCACCTAGTAGTCAGGGACAATGTAGTGACAGTCTATAACAAGCAGCACCCGAACGGCTTCGACCCAGACAAGACCCTGCCATACGGCAAGGTTATCCCACAAACCTCCGGCGACATTAATCTGACAGTTCCTAAAAACTCAGTATTCGTCATGGGCGACAACCGCCCCAACTCACTCGACTCGCGCGTCTTTGGCCCCGTCAACGTCAACGACATTGTCGGCAAACTGGTCATGCGCGTCTGGCCGGCCGGTGAAATGAAAAGCTTCTAGGCTCACTTCCGAGCTCACTTCCGATCATAAGCAAAAGCATATATTCCAAATAAGGCACCCCCGCACGAGGAGTATGTTAACCCAACATACTCCGAGCCCAGGACAGTGCCGCTTTGGAATATATGCTTTTGCGTTAGGCCAGTGAGCCTAGAAGCTTGGCAAGTTCGTCGTCGGACTTGAAGGCGATCTCGAGTTTGCCGCCTTTGGCCATGCGACGGATGTGGACCGGAGCGCCGATCTTTTTGCTAAGGCGCTTGGTCTCCGGCGTTTCAGTCTGCATGCGCTGTTTAGTCTGCTTAGTCTCTTTAAAGCCTTCTTTGACAGATACCACAAAGCGCTCAGCCTGGCGTACCGACCAGTCATTCTTTAGGATATTCTTGAGTAACTCAAGCTGCTTTTCGGGCATGTCTTTGAGTGCCAAAATTGCGCGGGCGTGACCCTCGGTAAGTTGTTTTTCGTGCAAAGCTTTGCGAGCCTCTTCGGGTAGTTGCAGCAATCTGACGATGTTGTTAACCGTTGAGGTTGCCTTGCCTAAGCGTTTGGCTACGGCCTCGTATGTCATATTAAACTGCTGGTGCAGCCGCTCAATTGACACTGCTTGTTCCAGCGGCGACAGGTCGACGCGTTGGACGTTTTCGACGATTGCGACTTCTAGTTGCTCCAATTCTTTGAGGGTACGCACCACAGCTGGTATTTTCTGGAGCCCAGCAATCTCGCTAGCCCGCCAACGGCGCTCGCCAGCGATAATGGCATACTTACCTGCTTTAGCTGGCGTTACAACCAACGGTTGCAGAACACCGTGATTCTTAATAGATTCGGCCAATTGCTCCAGAGCTTGCTTATCGAAATGCTGGCGTGGCTGGTTGGGGTTTGGTTCTAGGTCAGTTAACGCAATCTTTTGGATGCGTTCTTGGTCGTCAAAAATAATACTCTTATCAAAATCTTGGGGAATTAAAGCGTCGAATCCCCTGCCCAATCCTGATTTCTTAGCCATTGACACGTTTTGCTACCTCCTTGGCAAACTGTTTGTAGGCGCGGGCGCCCTTAGACCAACGATCATGCTCAAAAATAGTTTTACCAAAGCTTGGCGCTTCGGCCAACCGCACATTACGCGGGATTACCGTCTTGAAAAGCTTGTCTCCAAAGTGATTCTTAAGCTCATCCTGGACCTGCTCCGACAAACTTGTGCGCTTGTCGAACATGGTAAGCACCACGCCCAGCAGATCTAATGAAGGGTTTAGCCCCTGCCGCACACGCTGGACAGTCGCAAGCAATTGGCCCAGGCCTTCCAAAGCATAGTATTCGGACTGCACAGGAATGAGCAAACTGTCTGCAGCGGTCAGCGCATTAATCGTCAACAAACCGAGTGCTGGTGGACAATCAATAATCACATAGTGGTAGGCGCCCACTTGCATGGCTTGCTGCAAAGCAAATTCACGGTTAGGCTGGTTGACTAGTTCAACTTCGGCGGCTGCCAAGTTGGAATTGGCAGGCAGGATGAACAAACCTGGCCGGTTTGCTGGCTGCACCGTCTGGTCCAATGTAGCCCGGCCAAATAACACGTCGTAGCTGGTAACTTGGATCTGATCTTTGCTAAGGCCCAGGCCGCTCGTGGCGTTTCCCTGCGGGTCAAGGTCTACAAGTAACACGGGTGTTTGTTCGGAAGCCAGCTGGGCGGCAAGGCTCACGGCAGTAGTTGTTTTGCCTACGCCACCCTTCTGGTTAATAACCGCGATGATTGTTTGTTTCATAATCCCTCTTCGAGAGGAAGTATACCATTAACAGACAAGCACTACCAGAACAAGCGCTCACTATTGCAGGGTGATGAGTACCCATACTTGGTTGTCGGTTGGCTTGCTCAGCGCCTTACCGACGATCGAACCGACGGTTGGTACAACCGTCTTGTCGACGGCGCCTTCTTGCGTCGAGGTTACCAGTAAATCTCCGCTGTTGATGCTTGCGTTGTTGGCAGACTGGACTTGGACACTACCGCCAATAGCCACCTTGACGTCCTGGCCCGCACTAGCCGAAGTCAGTGCCACACCAAGGACACGGGTGTCGGCTGCCATAGTTGTGGTTGTCACCTGCCCGTCATTATTTGGATCTGCAATTACTACGGCGCCCATGGCGATCTGCTTGCTCGCCTTAAAGGTCTTTACGATTGCATTGCGACTAAGCGCCTCACCCTGCAAGTTGATGTCGCCGCCAATATTGGCACCACCCGTAACGTTCATGTTGTCGACATTCATAGTACCCACGTGCAAGTTGGCGATGTCAGCCTTGCCAGTCACAGTCAGGTTATTCGTCGTAATTGTGTCGGTGGCGTTCAAGTCACTTACCGAAGTACTGCCCTGTAGGTCGGTGTTGCCGGTAGTGCCAGAGTTTGGATCGGCGTACGTTAGGTTGGCAAAGGTCATTACCACGCCCTCGGCAGTTGAGCTGTCACCAGTCCAGTCTTCCATGGCCTTACCGATCATCTGGCCAGCGTGGGTAGCCCGCATAGCTACACCTGGGGTGCTAGAAGTTGTCAGGTAGTCGCCAGCATGGATCGGACCGTTCTCCATCGAGACCTTAACTGGTACGCGGCCGTTCAAAGCCAGTAGCACTGGGTGGCCTGCCGAAGTAGTCATATTTGTGTCAGCCAACACCTGGCCAGGCTGGGTCGATACGATGCCCATGGCCTGCGACTGGTAAGGAGCACTTGTCTTCTTGACGCCAGCTGGCATGCTGCCATCAACCTGGACCAGGTCGCCAGGACCGATCGTAGTGTCATTGGTGTAGTAGGCTTCCGCTAAGTCGGCACCAGTCAACTTGTAGGCTACCATGTAACCGCCTGAGCCAACTGTGGTGGTCGGACCAGCCGCAGAGATGGCCCACTGCAGGTTAAAGGTACCTGCGCTGGCGCCATTCACGATCGTACCCCAGATGAGGTGCTCGTGGTTCACGTTGTCTGTTGCGGGGATCGCACCGGTGTTGCCAGTACAGCTCGTGATCGCGTTGTTCTGGACGTTATATAGGTCGTTATCATCCGCACGACAAGTCGTGGCGGTCGTAGCGCTAATGCCCATAACCACCTTACCGGTAGCGTTGGCACTCGTGCCGGCAGTAGTTTCGATCTGGAAGGCCCAGGTTTCGTTAGCACCCATACTAAAGGTAAAGTCGTTGTCATTAGCTAAGGTTGTCGAGGTAAATGTCTGTGCCGTAGCCTTACGAACAATCACGTTAGGTTTGTCAGTGCCACACGAGAACATGTGAGTGGCTGCCGTCCAAAGTAGCTTAGAGTTCGTACCGCTACAGTCGGTCAGGCCGGCACCAGAGAAACTGCCCGCCGTGAGTAGACCATTAACCGTAGCTGCACCCTGGACCTGCAAGCTAGTAGTATTAGAGCCAGCTGGGTCACCGACGTATACCTTTTGGGCACTAGTGTCGACGACAAATTCGGGGGTGCTGGCCGCATTCAAAATACGGAAGGCATTGGCAGAGTCGACGCTTGGCCTAAAGGTGGCGGCACCACTCTGGCTCAAGCTAAAGATACTGTTATTGAAGGTATCCGATACACTTGCGGGGGCGATCGTCATTGTAATGTCGTAGCTCCAAGTAGTCTGCGTCTGCACAATTGTTGGATTGTTTGGCCAAGTGCCGTAGGTTTGGGTGTTATTTGTCCACTTCGAAGTACCGGTATTTGCATAGCCATACTGCGTACCTGCACCATCAACATTAAAGGCCAGCCAATAGGTCGTGCCGCTTGTCACACTAGTTGTTGGAACTGAAAACGTATTCCACGTATTTGGCGTCAACGTTTGCGTTGCGCTACTCGTCAGCACCGTCCCCAGAGCGTTAGTGCCACCGGCGTTTGAATATAGAGCAACTTGCATGTGTTTGTTAGTTGCATCTACCGAACCGATGAGTACGCTAATAGTCGAAACAGAGCCTGTCGAACCGGCAACAACCTGAGTCGAGCTGATCATATTGTTGTTGCCCGAGTCATAGTTGTTGGTCGCCGTCTGACCCGAGTTAGTCGTGGTAACTGCCGATGATGAGCTGCCGATTGAAAGCGTGCCAGCACTTGCGTCCATACCCATGTAGAAGCTGCTGGTGCTGTTGGCGAATTCGACGTCGGAGTCGCCAGTGCCGCTTTGGATGATGCGGAACGGTGGAGCGTTTGTAGCAGTGGTGGTGACAGCAACATCCAGCGTGCGCCCTGGGGCGTTAGTACCAACACCGGCGCGGCCATGAATAGTGTCGACGCTAAAGGCCGTGGCATTAGCCGCTGCATTCTGAACCTGGAAGGCTGTTGCTGAGTCAGCGTTAGGCCGTACATTTACAGTGCCATTAATGGTTGTTGCAATGTTAGTAGTGCCTGATTGCTTACCCAATACGATCGAGGTAGCGTTGTAGTTGCCGATGTTCAGCGCTGCGCCGCTTGCGGTATCAATATTACTAAACTGGCCATTTGCAGCATTAATGTTCCCTGTTTGGTCAACTGTCGGCAACGTGACACCAGTTGATACGTTAGAACCAGTGTCGTTGTAGCTTGTTGCGCCCATTCCAGCGATGGCAACCAAGCTAGTGGTTGCGCCACTGGTACGGTAGATCGCATAACCGACGGCACCAGTCACACTGCTCCAGCTCACTGCGTTGTAGTTAGTGCTCGACAGTGTCGCATTACCATTGGCAACTGATGTACCCGTGGATGCAGGTGTCGTCTGGCCTGACCAGATACCAAAGTAGCTGCCACAGTATGTACTACAAGCGGCTACGTAATAGGTGTAGCTTGTAGAGCCAGTCGTACCATGTACGGATACAGATGGTGCACTTGGCGTGCTCAGGCCAGATATCTGGATACCACCCTGCATACCAATAGTTGATGGGTCATCGGCCTGCAGTATGCTTCCATTTATGCTTAGGTAACCGTTTAGTGAGTTGGACCCGCCACCGTTAACATTTATGTACGCGGTGTTAGTCGTTTGAGTAACCGTTAGGTTGTTGCCAACTGAAGCATTGCCGGCCACCACCAAGCTGCCTGATCCGGCTGTTGGTAATGGGAAGTATGATGCCGTGTTTGCAGTACTGTTAAAGGTTGTGCTGGTAGTATTGATCAAGAACTGTGGGTTCGAAGATGATACACCAGGCCCTGCCGTCATGAATACCATGTAAGACTTAGCCCCTGGTACTGCACTCCACGTCAGGATGTTGTAGTTAGTCGCACTTAACGTAGCGTTACCGGTAGTCGTTGTCCGGGTAATAGCTGGGCCAGGATAACTACAGCCAAATGGTGAGCCAGAATCATCACAGGCATAAACGTTGTAGGTATATGTCGTAGAACCAGCGGTACCCGCTTGGGTAATCGTAAGTGTGCTTGGTGCTGGCAAAGATTGGATGGTTACGCCACCCACTGCATTCAGCACACCATTAGTGCTCGTAGCGCCATTAATATCGATAGCCATGTTTGTGGTGTCGCCGGTCAGCAGCGACGAACCAGTCTGGTTTTGAAGCTGGAAGCCAGTTGTTGAGTTAGTACTAGTCTGGAAGAGCGCTGACCCATTGACGCCAAGCGTGCCGTTCATGTCAACGTTGCCATCCACACGGGCACCACTGTTGAATATTGCCTGGCCGCCAACAGTCAGGCTCTTGGCAATATCTACGTTGGTTGCAGAAACACTGCCCGCCTCAAGGCCTTGGGTGTACGTACCACCAATGTCATAACTGAGGAACTTGCTGTTAGTGTAGTCGCCAGCATACAGATAGCGACCCTGGATGGCAATACCACGGACTACCGTCCCAGCCGAAATTGTGCCAAATGAAGCCATAGAGGCTGGATTTGATACGTCGATGATGTAGATGGCATTACCTGTGTCACTCGAAACATATGCATCACGACCCTGAAGCGTTATGTCGGTAGCATTATTAGCTAACGTGAATGAACCTACACTCGCTGGTGAAGCTGGATTTGCCACATTAAAGGCTTGCAGTGTCGTACCGCCTGCAATATATGCATAGCGGCCATTTACGACTACCTTACCCGTAGCTGTGGCGGCCACGCTACCCACGTTCACTGGTGAGGTTGGATTATTCAGATCAAGTACTTGTAGCTTGTTACTAATTGAGGTCGAAGCATACATGTACCGGCCCTGGATGGCCATGCTGTTTATGTAACTTGTCTGGCTAAAGACACCTACCTGGACCGGGCTTGCGGGATTAATAATGTCGTAGACATATAGGTCGTTGTTGGTGTCGGCGGTTGAGATGTACATGTAGTGACCGCTAACCTGAATGTCGTTGATTGACGTCACGGTACCCTGCATATTCTTGACTATGGTTGGCGCACTCGGGTTGCTAACATCAAAGATGTCAATCGAATCCCAACTGGTTATGGTGTCGATAACGTAGTGGCCATACACACGTATAAAGCTGATGCCAATATGCGTTGTGGCACCTGTACCCACCGATACTGGAGCGCTAGGACGAGTAATGTCCCAGATCTGCAAGCCGCTAAAGTTGCCCGTGTAGGCGTACTTACCTTGTGTCGCCACACTGTAAACGTTGTTGCTCGCAAAGGCCGAACCATAGACAGCTGTAGGTGCTTGGCCGGCTACATCTAGCTGCGCGCCAGGAGTAGTCGTGCCAATACCAATTCGGCTGTTAGTGGTATCTGCATCCAAGAGCGTAGCTGATGATCCCTGGATCTGGAACGCCGTCGTGTTATTTGTAGTGCTTTGGACGATGGTGCTCGCGCCGCTCTTAAGATAGTTATTGCCGGCACCCGTCGTGCTAATCGTGACATTTGCCCCAGTGGCAGTGGCAATATTTACGCCACCGGCACCACCCTGGAGTGTGGTGGCTGCCGTTTGGCTAGCATTGCCAATGGTAATAGCCTGGGCATTAGTTGCGCCAATATTTATTGCGGGTGTGTTAGTCGAACTAATATCAGTTACGGTTACGTCATCGACATACGTAGTAGCCGTGCCTGTTCCGGTGCTTGATACAAACGACAAGTATACGGTCGTCGAGCCCGCTGGGGCTACCAGCGAACCGCTGAACTGGGTCCAGCCAGAGGTGGTATCCAGAACATTCTTCCACTCAGTATTGCCAGCCGACGAGCCAACAAACGCTGCATAGCCATGAATCGTTTCGGCCGCTGTTCCGCGTACCCAAGCGCTAAAGTTGTACACATGTCCGGGGGTCACGGAGAGTGTGCCAGGGTAGTTTTCTTGGACGCCCCAAGAAGTAGCGTTTTCGACGATAGCCAAACTGTGGGTACCGCCATGGGCTTGGGCTGTCGATGACGTCGCCGATGTAACACCGAACCAAGGTGACATGTTCTCGGTACCGGTTTCGAAGGTCTTGTTCATTACCTGAGTGCCAGTCGGCACGTTAGCACCAGCATCGATAGTAATGCTACCCGAGGCGCCTGAACTCGACGCACCCGTCTGAAGCGTGATGCCAGCCGTGCCTGCAGTAACATTAACTGCTGTTGCACCTGTACCGTTACCGATATTTACAGTCTGCGCAACAGCGTTGTTAGCCAAGCTAATCGTACCGCCAGCGGCAGCCTGAAGCTGGATAGCCGTGCTGCTACTACCAGCCTGGACCAACACAACATTGTTAGCCGAGCCAGTATTGCCGATCGTCACTGCCTGGGTCTGGTTGGCATTGGTTGAAGCAATGTTAACCGTGCTTGCGGCGTTGGTAGTGCCTGTCGACCCTAGGTTGATAACCTTGTTAGTAACAGCATTGCCACCAATATTGATAATGCCGCCAGCAGCAGCCTGCATCACTACGTCACCCGTCGCCGTCCCCGTGCCACCCTGCAGTGTTAATACCGTTGCACTATTCGCATTACCTATGCCAATTGTGCTCGCATTGCCCTGGCCAATCTGGATGCTTCCCTTTGTGCCTGTGGCTATACCAACGTCAATCTTCACGCTACCACTGTTGGCTGTGGTGCCAGATGCAACGCCCGACTGCAAGACTACGTCACCCGTAGCAAAGCCACCGGTGCCACCCGCAATTGAACCACTTTCTAGGTATACAGTACCTGAGCTGCCGGTGCCACCAGAGATGTTACCCGAGCGGAACAAAATATTGCTGGTTGCGCCAGTGCTATTGTCGAGCGTCTGGACATTTGCGTCGCTGTTAGAGCCATTCCAGTCGAAACCAACTGTAGAGTTTTCGGCAGGGTTAAACACCGATAGTGTTGGCTGGTGTGCAGTCGTGCGGGCGTCGAACAAACTAACAGCACGTGCAGTCGAGTTAGCCGTCGATGGCAAGCCCATAGCAAGAAGTTGGCCAAAACCACCTGGGTCATAGTTGGGGATATTGATCATCGTTGAGATGCTGGAGCCGTTAGGTGTCGTATAGCTATCGGCGTAACTGGCGCCGCCTTCTAAGCGAAGCGCACCCTTCACATCAATACCAGCCGAGGCCAACGTTGGCAGCGTACCACTCCCTAAGCCAATACCTATTCGGCTGTTAACAGAGTCAACCGTAAAGATATTGTTACCCAGTGAAGTCCTGATATTGAATGCCGAAGTTGAGTCTACAGTTGGCTGAATCATTACGGCTCCACCGGCTGGCGAAACCGTAAAGACATTCGTGCCGCTGCTCTGGATGGCAAACTTACCGTTAGTACCACAGCTAGCAGCACACTGAAGATTTGTGATAAAGCTAGCTGGTGTAGCGGAGTTAGCTAGGTTGAAGGTAATGTTGCGAGCCGAGCTGGTGTTGATCGTGTTACCTGCATCATAAGCTGCCTGCAGGGTATTGGATGAGCCAGCACCAGAACAGTTACCACTACTCAAACAGATCGTGCCAGTGGCATCAGGTAGCGTGACGGTCTGCGTACCAGTTGCAGCAGCGGTAGTCAAAATGACCTGGTTAGTGTTCGTCGAATTGTTGAACACTAGCGTGCCATTCAGGGTACCAGACTGTCCGAGCAGGACCTGGCCGTTAACAGTATCACCAGTCATTACCGTGGTACCACCCTGAGTCAGCAGGCGGAAAGCGCTGGTTGAGTTGCTGGCGTTCTGTAAGGTGATGGCACCAGTGTTGCCAACACTAAACATTGCGGCCCCCAAACCAAGCGAGTTGCTGGCGCGCACATTAAATAGGTTGGCGCCGATAGTCGTGTCTGCATCCTGAATATCTACACCAAGCAATGTACTGTTTAGCTTAATCTTTGGCGTCGTGCCGCCAACCGAGAAATTGTAGGCAGTTTGCAGGGTAGAACCTGCACCGGCACAGTTACCAGAGTCAGTACAAATAACGCCACTAGCATCGGGCAACGTTAGCGTACGATTGCCAGTCAACGTACCGGGTACGATTGTTACGGTGTTGGCGTTGCTGACATTATTAAAGACTAACTTACCGTTCAGAGTGCTGGCAGTACCCAGTACCAACTGAGCGTTAGAAGTGTCTACCGTTAGGACGCGGTTGCCCAGAGCGTTTTGGATATTCAAGGCGTTCGTAGAATTGGCGCCATTCTGGAAGGCAACAGTGTTGCCGGTAAAGGTCTGCGAAGCGCTCAGCTTGGCCAGGTTAGCATCGTTAGATAAGTTAGCCGATGAAATCTGCGTACCATTTACCTGGAAGGTATTACCCGTGGTGACATTAAGGTTGCCATTTACGGTCACCGTGCTGCCGCTCTGTGATAATAGTGAATTGCCGAGTGTCTGTGCGCCCGTGAATACCGGCAGCGTACCGATAGTTCCGCCAGAGGTTGTGACCGTGCCGGAACCAGTACAGTTACCTACCGTAGTACAGATAGTATACGTACCGGCTGCGGCAGTAGTATCAAAATTGTAAGTTACTGCGGCCGTTGGTACACCACTAAAGCCAACGGCAGTTTTAAAGCCGCTGGCCGTCGAGGTCAACTGAGTACTGCCATTGCCCTGCAAGATCAGCTGCTGGCCAGTGGCCCCAACCGTTAGGACACCGCCTGGCGTAACATTAAGCGCACCGCTGCTGGTAATATTGCCGCCGTTAACTGCTAGATTACCTGTCAGTGTGGTGTTGCCTGCTACCGCTACGGTGCCGGTAAAATTGGCGCTGCTAGAAATAGTCTGGCCATTGTATGTCCCAGCGGTAATATTGCCGTTGGTGCCGTTGACTTGGAAATTAGTCAGGCTGATATTCCCTGTCGTGCCTACTAGGTTGTTGGCCTTGAGGTCAACATTGGCGTTAAAGGTGCTGAGCGCATTAAAGACTGCGGCACTTTGAACAACAAAATTGTTCGCACTGCTTACAGTGATGTCGTTGCCGGCACCAACAGAGGTCACAGTAATCGGGCCGGTGCCAGTAATGTTGCCGATGTTGAGCAAGTTACCAGTGTTGTCGATACGCGTAGTACTGTTGGTCTGCACTGCTCCACCCGTAGTATTGACATTACCGCTGGAGGTTGTGGTGCCTGTCACATTTACGCCGCTAACCGAAACTGCCAAGTAAGTACTGCTGCCCAGGTTATTCTGGATCTGGAACAGGTTGGTGCCGAGTGGCGTGCTGTTGTCGCGGATCGTCAAGGCGCCGACACTACTATTAAGAACGATCTCTGGGCTCGTCGAATTATTGTAAGCAGTCTGCAATGTCGCACTCGAGCCACCCGCACCACCGTCACAGTCTTGCCAGACCAGTTGGTTGCCGGTACCGCTCTGTTTTAGACATTGGTTTGCCGTACCAGCGTTGGTTGGCAAGATAAAGTTCAGGTTGCTGGCCGAGGCTCCTGCTTGCAACGTTGTCGTTTGGCCATTGCCGGCGTTTAAGATCATTGATGCAGGTTGCGTTGCGGTGCCAAGAGTAATATCACCACCCTGGACGATCACGTTAATTGCCACCGTAACATTGGTTCCATCATCG
>CBJLZK010000008.1:0-14066 GCA_966427515.1 uncultured bacterium
AGATGAGGCTTCGCTGTGTCACGGTCTGCAAAGACACTAGCGCCTAAGTCCCGCCTGCCTGCCAAAAATACGCTGGCTACAACAAGTAACAGGGTCCAAGCGATAATCGGCAGCAGCCAGACAACGTTGTTGCCGGCAAGCGGTTTTACGAGCTCTACCCAGCCTAATGGCGACAAATAGAGCAACCAGTGTATGTTAGCCACGTCCGCGAGGGCGCGGATAACAAAAGCCGCCCCAAAGATCGCGACTCCGGCAGTAGTAGCTCGAGTGCGAGTTGGCATAAGCTGGCTCGTCAATATGCCCAGCGCCATGAATGAAGCCGTGCCTAAAGTAATAGTAGCGGCAAAGATCACACCGGAGGAAGCAGGAAAATCAACCTTATGCATATGCCCGACTGCCGCAAAGATTACGGCACTTAGTACAAATATCGAGACTAGTGCTGTAAATAGTCCCCAGATAACATTCAGCAATGCCCGGCGTGCAGTCGTCTGGCCTGTCAGCAGTAATTCCCAGCGGCCGTTTTCTTCTTCGCCCCGCAAGGTTTTAGTGGCAGCTAGTAGTCCCCAAATGCCGCCGATCATGGTCATGGCCACAAGCGTGTTCCAGGCAGTAAAAGCACCGACAGTTGACAGGTTTTCGGGCCTTCCGATTAAGGCTACAATGCCAGTATTATTAGCGAATTGCGCTAAGGCTGCAGTCCTGGCGTGCGCATCAGGAAAAGCCTGTACAAAGCCTACTGCTTTGGAAGTTACGAACACTCCAAAGGTCAGCGCTACAAAGGTAGCACTGCGCAGCATGCGCTTAGCCGTGAACCTGCCAATTGCACTCTTGGGCATACGGTAGCGCCGCAACTTGATGGCTGTAGCTGCGCTACTCACGGACAGCCTCCTCGTTCTTGATGTCTTTGTCGCCATACAAGGACAAGAACAACTCTTCGAGCGATGGCTCGCTGCTAATCAGTGTTTTGGGGTGGTGTGCTGCCAGAACAGTTAGTAGTGATTCAATTGGACCTTGGACTTGGCAGCGTAGCTCGTGGCCAGCGACTTTGACACTAGTAACGCCCTTAACGCCTTTTACAGATGGTGGCGCACTATCAAACGTGGCAGTTACAGTCAAGGCCGACAGGTGGCGCAGTTCAGAGAGCGTACCTACTTCGACAAGTTCTCCGGCCCGCAGAATTGCTACACGGTCACAGACAGCTTCGACTTCTTCTAGGATATGCGACGACAAAAAGATAGTTTGGCCGTTAGCCTTAGCCTCGAGTACACTCTGGCGAAAGGCCTGCTCCATCAGCGGGTCTAAGCCACTAGTAGGCTCATCCATGATCAATAGCTCGGCACGGGTCATCAGGGCGGCAATAATGTTCACTTTTTGGCGGTTGCCCTTAGAATATGCCCGCACTTTCTTGGATGGGTCAAAGTCAAACCGCTTGATCAACTCGTCACGGTAAGCTTCGTCAACTTCACCATGAAGTTTGCCCAGCAAATGCAGTGTTTCTGCACCAGTTAATGATGGCCACAAGGCTGCCTCGCCCGGGATGTAAGCCAACCGCTTATGAATTTCGAGCTTGTCTTTTTGAGCGTCCAAACCAAAGATCGTAGCCTTGCCACGGCTGGCTTGGATCAAGCCTAGTAACAAACGGATGGTAGTGGTCTTGCCGGCACCGTTCGGACCCAGGTAGCCCAGCACTTCACCCTTGCGGACGTCTAGACTTAATTTCTTTAATGCTGCAAATGAGCCGTAGCTTTTGCCTAATCCCTCGGTATGAATAACAGTATCCATATGCCCCCTAGTTAAAATAACAATGTATGTTTCAATACTCTCAAAAATTTCTGAAACTTACAATATGCTTATGTAAAAACGTACTGTTACAATAGTCGCATGACTAATCGCGAACTAACTGCCCTTCGCCTATACAACCAATATATTGCTGCGTCTACGGCAACAACGGCTTATGGCGCCGTCAAGCACCTATGTGCCATGCAGGCTCAGAATTATCCTGGTGTCTTATGGTCGGTAGGGTTACGTGTACCTGGTGCTGCCCAGACAGATATCGAGCAAGCCGTTGCCGATCGTACCATCGTACGTAGTTGGCCTATGCGTGGCACCCTACATTATGTAGCCGCAGAAGACATAAAATGGATGACCACGTATTTGACGCCAAAGGTTGTATCAGGGGCCGCCAGCCGCCACCGTAATCTTGAGCTTGACGAAGCAGTCTTTGATAAGGCTAAGACTGTGCTCATCCATGAACTGAGCGGCAGCAAAGTATTAACCCGTCAACAGATCTTTGAAGCTTTTGAACGGGCTGGCATCAGAACTGCCGGCCAACGCGGCGTGCATATTTGCTGGTATTGGTCGCAAAAAGGTTTGCTTTGCTGCGGCCCCTATATAGGCAAGCAGCCCACCTTCGTATTGCTTGATGAGTGGGTCACAAACAGTCGTGAACTTACACGCGAAGAAGCGTTTGCAGAGCTGGCTTTGCGTTACTTTACAGGTCATGGGCCTGCAACCATGGCCGACTTCGCCAATTGGCTTAAAGCAAGCCTAACTGACGCCCGGGCAGGACTTGCAGCTGTCGAGCATAAGCTCGTCAAAGAAACTATTGACGGCGAAACATACTGGATGGGGCAACCGCCCAGCAAACTACCCACGCTACAACGCGCGTTCTTGCTACCCGGTTTCGACGAGTATCTGTTGGGCTACAAAGACCGCAGTGCGATGTTGTTGCCTGGGCACGAACAAAAGATAGTACTGTTTGCCAACGGAATGTTTAGATCGGCGGTGGTCATAGATGGTGTCGCTATTGGAGTCTGGAATCAGATCAAGCAAGCCAAAAAGACCATTATCCAGCTGCAGCCGTTCATTGATCTGACAAATGACGATATCGATGCATTGCAGCAGCCTCTTGCCCAGTATCAGCATTTTGTTGGTAGCGAGCTCAAGCTGACTATCCGTAACTAATTGTGAGGATTCTGACAGCTATATCTACACAGCGGATTACCATGTAACTGTACCTAAGCGTATAGTTGATCAAGGAGGTAACTTCATGGAAATTACAAGCAGCGGTGTCGACGCCAACGGCAAAATCCTGCCTAAATACACTGCCGATGGCGACAACTGCAACCCACCCCTAACCTTTTCGCAGATTCCTACAGACGCTGCAAGTTTGGCTTTGGTCCTTGACGATCCCGACGCACCGAGCGGCATATTTACGCACTGGCTTCTGTACGACATGTCACCAGCAACTCTACAGATTGTTGAAGCGTCGGCTCCACTAACTGGTAAAGCAGGCACAAACAGTTTTGGCGACCAAAAATATGATGGCCCAGCCCCACCCTCGGGCACACACCGGTATGTGTTTACGCTGTATGCCCTGGACACAATGCTCGATCTGCCAGATGGCGCCGACCGCAAGGCCTTGTTACAGGCTATGGACGGGCATATCGTTGACCATGCCGAACTCATTAGTACTTACTCGCGAAGCTCGTAGTTTTTATGCGTAATTTTCGGTACTATTAAGTACATGACGAACCAGAACATCCGACTTATTCTTGCCAGCCAATCACCGCGTCGCAAAGAGTTGCTCGACAAAATGGGCTTAGAGGGCCAATACGAAGTTATTCCTAGCGCATACGAGGAAATCCTGGATAATAGCCGTAGCCCGGAGGAAGTATCCGAAGAGCTTGGCTACGGTAAAGCCTTGTGGGTAGCAGAACGCAACCCAGATGCGTGGGTAATTGGCTCCGACACTATCGTGACCATTGACGGCAAGCAGTTGGCCAAGGCCGCCGACGAGAACGAAGCCCGCGAAATGCTTCAGATGCTTGCAGGTACATCTAACACTGTTACTACTTCAGCAGTGCTGGTACGCCTCACGCAGGCCCCTGATAACAACCGTATTATTAAGCACTTTATCGGTAGCGAAACATCGACAGTTTACTTTAAGCCATACGACGAAGCAGCTGTTAACAAATATCTTGCCACTAACGACTGGCGGGACAAAGCTGGCGCTTACGGCATCCAAAGCGGCGCCCACACACTTGTCGAGAGCATCCAAGGCAATTACGACGCGATCATTGGCCTGCCAACCCATCTATTAGCCAAATTCTTCAAAGAAATAGGTGTTACGGCAAAGCCTGTTGAACTTGAAGCACCAGTCCCCGTTCGTAAATAATTTGGTGTACTAAATACAATTCCAAAATACTGAGCATAAGCGCATACTGCAGCTATGAGCAAAAGTATGTTGGAGACAGCTCAGGCTACTATCCGTGAAGCAGCCGAGCGTATGGGGTATGACCAAGCAACTATCGATGCATTGCTAGAGGCGGAAGCCGAGCATATCTTTGAGGTTGAACTACACGGCAAAAAATACAGTGCGTTCCGGGTACAGCACAACAGCAAATTGGGTCCCTACAAGGGAGGCATCCGTTTTCACCCTGGCGTTAATCTGGATGAAGTCCGGGCGCTCGCAACACTCATGAGCCTTAAAACCGCAGCCGTTAACTTGCCACTGGGTGGTGGCAAAGGCGGCATTGTCGTCGAGCCACGTACTATGGACAAAGCTGACGTCGAGGAGCTAGCCCGTCGCTACGCTCGGCATCTGGCGCCACACATCGGTTCTGACAAAGATATTCCCGCCCCAGATGTTAACACCAACGCCGAAATCATCGACTGGATGGTCGACGAATACGAAAAGACTGTTGGCAAGGCGGACAAAGGCAGCTTTACCGGCAAATCTATGGGTAACGGCGGCTCTGAAGGCCGCGAAGCTGCGACGGGTCGTGGTGGTGTTATTGCCCTGGCCGAATTGCTAAAGGACCGCAGCACTATTGATACGCCGCTTACTGTGGCTATGCAAGGTTTCGGCAATGTCGGTTACTTCTTTGCCAAAGTACTTAAGCAGTATCCCAACATCAAATTGATAGCTGTCGCTAATAGCAAGCACACATGGGTCAATACCGAGGGCATAGACGTCCATGACTTTATCGAGACGCCGACAGGCAATCCCCGCCCCGAGGCACTACGCGACCTACAAAACGTCACGCCGCGTCCCAGTGACATGATCACCTCGGTTAAGGCGGACATCCTCGTGCTTGCCGCCCTCGAAAACGCGGTGACAGACGACAATGTTGCCGACGTCCAGGCCGATATCATCGTCGAGTTAGCTAACGGGCCCATCAGCCAGGATGCGGCAAAAATGCTTACCAACCGCGGCGCAACTATCTTGCCCGACGTTATTGCTAACTCGGGTGGTGTGATCGTGTCGTACCTGGAGTGGAAGCAAAACCTGGCTGGCGAACACTGGTCAGAAGATAGGGTTAACGAAGAGCTTCAGAACATTCTGGTGCCAGCAACCCAAGCCATGCTCAAGCGTGCCAAAGAAAAGAAAATCAGCCTCAAACAAGCCGCTTTCGAGCTTGCCCTCGAGCGCTTGCTTGGCTAGTGCTATAATGCAAACAGACCAGGCGCAAAACGGTTGTGTTTAACGCACCAATGCGCTTATAATGAAGCTTGTAAAAGACAAACTAATAAGCCTGCAAGAGTTAGAATGAGGATATTGATGCTTGGGTGGGAGCTCCCGCCCCACAATAGTGGTGGTCTTGGTGTAGCATGCTACCAGCTCTGTAAAGCTCTCTCAAGAAAAGGTGCAGACATTGAGTTTGTCCTCCCTTATACTGCCGACCACAGCAACATCGACTTTATGCGTATCAACGCAGCACACCCACAAGATGTTGAGCGTGTCCTAAAAGCAGGCATTGCCTACGATAGTTTTAAGTACGTCAAGACCACTGGCGAAATCCAGTGGATCGACCTATTTGGCCAGTCTTCTATTTACGAAGAGGCTGTCGGACGCATCGTACAGCTTGCAGAATTTGATGTGATTCACGCCCACGACTGGCTAACCTGCCGCGCTGCAATCCGGGCCAAGATGCTGACCGGCAAACCACTCATTGTGCACTTCCATTCCATCGAAGCTGACCGTTCAGGACAGCCTGGCGGCGGCAACCCAATGGTTCGTGAAATCGAATCGCTAGCCTTGTTGCTTGCTGACAAGATTGTGGCTGTGAGCCAGCACACAAAGGATGCCATTGTCCGTGAGTATAATGTGCCAGCAGATAAGATCGAAGTCGTACACAACTACTCCGATCCTGCCGACCTAATGCCAGCAGAAGGCACCGAGAGTGCATACCGCTACTTGTCAGAAATGAAGAAACAAGGATACAAAGTGATAACCAACGTGGGCCGCTTGACCATCCAAAAGGGTTTGCCAAACTTACTACGTGCTATGCAATTAGTCGTACAGCGCGAGCCTAAAGCAATGCTCTTAATTGTAGGTTCTGGCGAACAGCGCAACGAACTTATTACCATGTCTGCAGATCTGGGAATTGCCCGGAATGTTATGTTTGCTGGGTTCCAGCGCGGCAAGAATTGGCGTGATGCTTATTCGATTGCCGATTTATTTGTGATGCCATCTGTGTCTGAGCCGTTCGGCTTAACTGCCCTGGAAGCCATTGGATACGGCACGCCAGTCCTGATTAGTAAGCAGTCAGGGGTTTCCGAAATGATCCGGAACGCACTTAAGGTAGATTTCTGGGATGTCAACGAGATGGCTAACCAGATTGTAGCCGTGGTACGTAGTGATGCTTTACGCAACGAGTTGCATGCTAATGCCTACCGCGAATACAACAGCCACAGCTGGGACGAATCTGCCGATAAATTATTAGGAATATACAACAAACACACGGCAGGAGTTCCCGCATGAGCAAGGCGATAGTCCTTTACCTTCACGTACACCAACCATTCCGCGTACGGCACTACAGCATCTTCGACATTGCTAAACAGCATGATTATTTTGATGCTGAATACAACGACCGCACCAGCAACCAGCAAATTATCGATAAGGTCTCCGAGAAGTCATACTTACCAGCAAACAAGCACTTACTCCAGTTGCTAAACGAGCATCCGGAGTTCCGCTTGAGTATGTCGATCACTGGTACGATTATCGAGCAGCTCGAGCGCTGGGCGCCCCATGTGCTGCAATCATTCAAAGACCTTGTTAACACTGGTCGTGTAGAAATTGTCGCAGAAACATATCACCACAGTCTGGCATTCTTTTACTCACGTACCGAATTCGAGGCACAGGTAAAAATGCACGAGCAGAAGGTCCAAGAAGTCTTTGGCCAAACCCCTAAGGTGTTCCGCAACACCGAATTGTCGTACAACAATGATCTTGCATACTGGGCCGACAAAGCTGGCTACAAAGGTATTTTGGCCGAAGGTTGGGACAAGGTACTAGGCTGGCGTAGCCCAAACTTTGTATACCGCCCTGCTTTTACTGACAACATCAGGTTGCTCATGAAGAACTATAAGCTGAGCGATGACATCGCCTTCAGGTTTGGTGACCGCAATTGGAGTGGCTGGCCACTAACTGCCGACAAGTTTAGTCATTGGCTTAACGAAACCCAGGACGCCCAGATCTTTAACTTGTTCATGGACTACGAAACCTTTGGTGAACACCAATGGCACGAATCAGGTATCTTTGGCTTCCTAGAGCACCTTCCTAAGGAATGGCTCAAGCACAACGACAACAAGTTCATGACTGTCTCCGAAGCCATTGATAGTTTTGAACCAGTAGATCAAGTTGATGCACCGTACACCATTACCTGGGCGGACACCGAACGCGACCTAAGCGCTTGGCTGGGTAACAGTATGCAAACGTCATCTATTTTAGGCCTGTACGAACTCGAAAAGCCTATCCTAGAGACTGGTGACCTTAGCCTGATTGACGATTGGCGCAAACTACAAACTTCTGACCACTTCTACTATATGTGTACCAAGTGGTTCAACGATGGCGACATCCACGCTTACTTTAGCCCTTACGAAAACCCCTACGACGCCTTTATCGCCTATATGAACACCTATCACGACCTCCGCTATCGCCTAAGCGAAAAAGGGATTCAAATATGAACACCGGCCGTCCGATAATGCTCGGCAACGGCAGTCTGACAGTAGGGTTGGGCGAGCATGGTTTAGTGCACGATTTCTACTATCCATATGTCGGGCTAGATAACCTGACAAACGCCCGCAGTATGCGCCACAAGATTGGCGTATGGGTCGATGGCGACTTTAGCTGGATGGACGACGAAACCTGGGAACTAAGCCTTGATTTCGAGCCTACAGCGCTCATAGGCAAGGTCGTGGCTAAGCAGCCACGCCTCGGCATCGAACTACATTTTGAAGATTTTGTAGACAGTGAACTTAATGCTTTTTGCCGCCGTATTGACGTCCTCAACACCTCAGGTGAGTACCACGACATCCGCTTGTTTACGCACCAGGTCTTTCAGATCTCGCGGGCAGGCCGCGCTGACACCGCGATGTTTGTACCCGACGAAAACTACATCTTGGATTACAAAGGCCGTTGTGCACTGTTAATTTACGGCCACAACGAAGCTGGCGAGGTCTACGACCAATTTGCCGTCGGCAACTTTGGCATTGAGGGCAAAGATGGCACTTACCGCGACGCAGAAGACGGTGAGTTATCCAACAATGCCGTCGAACACGGTGGCGTTGACTCAGTCATGCGCTTCCCCGTCGGACTGAGCGGTGGCCAAAAGACCCACGTAGATTACTGGATTGTAGCCGCAGACTCACAGTTCTCGGCCGAGCGCATCCACCACAAGATCCTGAGCGAAGGCATCGAACACCGCCTGGAAGAAACGCGCCAGTATTGGCAAATGTGGCTCGCTACAGCCTCGGGCACTATTAACACGCTCGACGACAAGTACCGGGATGCCGTACGCAAGTCCCTGATGGTCATCAAAGTCCATTGCGACAAACGTGGTGGCATCGTTGCTAGTTGTGATTCGTCTATTTATAACTACGGCCGCGACTACTACAGCTATGTATGGCCACGTGATGCGGCATTTGCCGTCTGGCCGCTCATACGTCTTGGCTACCGTGAAGAACCCCGCAAACTCTTTGAATTCTGCCGGGACATCTTGACCACCGATGGTTATTTGATGCACAAATACCAGCCGGACCGCGCTATAGGTAGTACCTGGCACCCCTTATTGCATGGCAAGCACAAAGAACTGGCTATCCAGGAAGACGAAACGGCCGCTGTTATTTATATGCTTGGCGAATACTACGACTACAGCAAAGACCATGACTTTGTATTTAGCCTGTACAACACGCTCATCCAACCGGCTGCTAACTTTATGGCTCAGTTTATCGACGAACAGACCCAGCTGCCGCATGCCAGCTACGATTTATGGGAAGAGCGGTTTCTGACTTCAACATATACCACGTCCATTGTGTACCAGGCGTTGCTTGTTGCCGCAGACTTCGCCGACGAGTTCGATTACCCAGACAACGCAGTATACTGGCGTAACATCGCCCAAAAGATCCTTGATAGCAGCCGCGTGTTCTTTGACGGCGACAGAAGTGCCTTCCGCAAAGGCTTCTTACTCCAAGAGGATGGCTCGTCATTGCAGTTCGATAACAGCCTAGACACCTCTAGTTTATATGGCCCGATGATGTTCTTGCCTGCTAATGTCGTCGGCAAGGAGCTCGACGCTACCGCCAAGACCATCGAGGACACATTGCTCGACAAGACGCCTATTGGCGGCACACCCCGCTACGAACACGACAAGTACTTTACGATTAACCCAGCCTACCAGGGCAACCCGTGGCACGTCACGACGCTCTGGATGGCCCAATATTACATCCGCAAGCATCAGCTAGACCGGGCGCACCACTATATTGATTGGTCAATCTCGCACGCATTACAAAGTGGCATGCTATCTGAACAAGTAAACCCAGATACAGGCTTTGTGGTTGGCATTACCCCATTGGTATGGAGCCACGCCGAGCTCGTCAACACCATTTTGGACCTGACCAAAGTCAAACCGTAGCAAGTGTAGCGCACCAAATTGACACTAAAAAAGCCGCCCGAGAGAGCGGCTTTTTGATGGGCAAGAAGATTTTAGTGCTTCTTAGGCTTAACTTCGTTACGACCCAAGTTCTTCTTGGTCTCTACAAACAGGACGTGCTTGCGGAGCTTCTTGCTGTACTTGCGCAGTTGCAGTTTTTCAGGGGTGTTCATCGAGTTCTTGCTTGTGTAGTAAATACGCTCGCCAGACTCTTCACTGACCAAACCAACAATCTTACGCTTATCGCTTTTCTTAGCCATTATCTTACCTTTTTATGCAATCAATCCCATTGATTCTAACAGATATGAATAAGATTGTAAACAGGTTAGGCTTTATCTGTGGGGCGAATACCGAGCGCGTTCCTTAGAACACCTGCAACGTAAGCTGCAAAACCACTGCGCTCTGCTGGCGGGTTTTCGGCCTCATTGCGGTCAAAGAGGGCCCATTTTAGGTTGGTTAGTTTCTCATTCACTTTTGTGGCGTAAAAATACTGCTGTATATCGTCCAGGCCAGCACCCCTAGCAATCGCCTCGGCTACGCTTTCTGCGTCCTCCTTGCTGTTCACGATTCGTAGTAATTGGGCGGGTTTTTCATTCCCGACTTGATACCTGCCGTCATTGGGATCTGGATAGTAGGATGCGACTGATAACCTGTCCGCTAGTAACGTGCTCGGACCTGTCTCGGCAACAAAAAAGCCATTCCATTTATTCGTGGTAACTTTGGCCTCGCCAGATGTAACTGCAGCAAATCCTGGCTCATCATCAGGAAGTCTATCAGAGATATTGCCACAGGCAACCACGACACACATCCCAGGCCTGCTAAACTCGGCAGTTACACTTCGTGTGCCGTTCGCATGTGTGTTTGGGTCATATAACTTCAACTCGCCTTTCTCGAATCTGCACAGGCGCGTACTTGCCATACCGGTCCCAGGATAGACTGTTGATGTAATAAGGTATCCTGCATCCGGCACCATTTCTGCGCCATCCTGAAGCACTTCGGTTGGGTCAATGCCTGGTGCATCAAGCAAGGCATTCGCTTGCTCTATCCACGGTAACGTTGGATCACTAATTCCCGCCCTGCTAGTGAATTCTGTACTCATATCTTAACAATATAGCTTTTTGATGTACTGTCAATTTATTTGTTTAACAAAGCTGGCTAGGCAGAAGTACTTGAGAAAAACACACAAATGCGCTAAAATTACTCCGTTAGAAAGAAAAACACAGATGCCGTCTTAGCTCAGTGGTAGAGCACTTCCATGGTAAGGAAGGGGTCTCGGGTTCAAATCCCGAAGACGGCTCCACTTCGAATCAAAACGTCGTAACCACCAAGGTTATGGCGTTTTTTAATTGTCACCGCTACCCCTATAGCAAAAAGTCATTACTGATATAATACCTACACGATGGCAATAAGAGCAGACGCCATAGATTGTGGCGTTGATATAGGCATAGACTTACCGCACCTATGGGTGCCTGAGGCCTATTGTTTGGACATGGACCGCACGACGCTGCGCTCCGACAGATGCTTAGAACGTCTTACAAGCCTTGTACTTGACCCAAGCTATGGACTTGATGGCGCTACAATCCTTGAACAACAGCTATCTACAGAGGCAGATGGTGGTACCTATAACCCCACAGCATATCTAGAAGAACATCTTGACCCGCAAGCGTTTGACCGCCTGGGCCAAGTGTTTATGGGGATAAGTGATCCAACGCTGGCTTATCCGGATGCCAAACCCCTATATAGTGCTTTGTCCGCCAGCCCCGGAGTGCCACATCATATGCTTACTTTTGGTACTACCGCTGCTGGCCACCCATCTTTGTGGCAAGGTATGAAAGCGCCTCATAGCCAATTTGACGGTTATGTAGAGATTACTTCACAGCCCGACAAAGGGCCTCATATTGAGACGATGCGCGGCCCAAGTGGCACCTTTGACTACTTTGGCCTAGACGAGTTAGGCCAGCCGATCGCTGTATATCATGCTGCATCTGTAGTACTCGTAGACGATAAGGCCCTAGCACACACCCATTTGCCACAAGATTGCCGGGGATACCTACTGATGCGGCCAGAAGAACCACGCCTGCCAAGCCAGGGCACCGAGGTACCTGCTAATGTCGCTGACCGCGTCCAAATTGTGCGAAAGCTAAGCAGCATTGTTACAGATCATGAGGTTAGGCCAAATAATTGCCTTGGCGGCATAAATGCACCTGCGGAACAAGTACAGCCTGCCGCATATAGGCCTGCGTACCCTAGCGGCGCAACTCATTTTGGTATGGTCATTAACCGCACTACTACATTTACAGATATTCGTAAGCAAGTCGAAGCCTATACGGCCAAGGAACTTGTCTGGACTGCCTGATGAGTGGCCACAATAGCGCCAGCTAGTGCAGGACGGTCGTGCAATGGCGCCTTACTACGTTGAGGAGTATCGGCCAGTGGGTCATTCTCGTCGATTTTTGGGCCCGTAGCAGAGACGAGCTTAGCACCAAAGCCACGTTCGCCTAGCGTGCCATCCTCGTCGTGTAACGCATCATATGTTGGAGGCACAGAACCTACATCCGTGTTGTGTACGACGGCAAAGCGGGCACCGGCCATTTCTTCGATACGGCTGACGTATGTGGCCATAGACATTGCGCCAGCATTTGGTTCCTGGACCAGGTTGGCTACGATAATCCTGCTAGTCCCACTTCGGCGTGCCTGGGCCTGGATGGCTTCGGCGACTCCGTTAATAGCTAGGCCTGGCAATGTAGATGTCCATAGGCTGCCAGGAGCGATAACCAATATGTCTGCTTCTGCTATAGCGCGCTCAGCATCAGGAGTAATCTCTGCACTAGGCGTTAGCCATATACGTGCGTTTTCTGGGTCTTCTACCTGGTGGTCGTCAATCTCCGCCTCTGTAAAATAATGGGTGCCGTTGTCGAGCATATTAAGGTGGTGTGGCGTTTCTGTGAGCGTTTGGACCCTGGTATTGCTGGTCTGAAGCCATTGGTTGGCAACATCAAGTCCTCTGACCAGGCCACCTTGTGACCGCACTAATGACCCAAGCACAAGGTTGCCATAGGTGTGGCCTTTTAAGCTATCAAATCGCCTGCCAAGGTCTACAGCACCATCTAGCGCAATGCGCGCCTGAGCGTCATCCATGCCTTGAGCCCGCAAAACTGCTAACATGTCCTCATTTTTGGCTGCGAGGGTCTCTTGCGTAGCGCTGTCATCAAACCGCTCGGCAAACATGCCACCGCCTAAGTTAGTGCTAACTTTGCCCAGGACATTGCGAAGGTCACCCAATCCATAGGCGCCAACGCCAAGCTCATCGAGCATTTCACGCACCCGGCCAGTAGCACTGCCACTGTCTACCACCGTCGATAGTGCCGTAGTTTGTGCCTCAGGATACTCATAGGCAATAGCCTCTGCAACAGTAGCGAGTCCATGGCCGCCACCTAGGGCTGTAATTTGAGGGTATGATTCTAAATCAGGCATATACTGCATCTTTTATTCGTCAAAACTATAACACCATAAACAGATACGCTAAAGGTGTATTGGCAACAAAATATTGACAATAAATAAGAGGTAGTAATAACATTGTTAGTATGAAGAATGACAAAGAAAAGGTTGTCGAGCTGCTGAACACCTTGGGTCTGACGCGTTCGGAATCATTAACGTACGAGGCACTCCTGCACATGGAGTCAATTTCGATTCGCAAAATCGCTGCCTATACAGGCATCAACAGGGGTACTACCTATGACGCATTAAAGCGCCTGATCAACATGGGCCTAGTGAGTGTGCGCCAAGGTGGCGGGCGCGAAGGTTACACTGCCGAGTCACCAGAGATCATTTACGAAATGATCCGCGACAAGCGGCGCGATCTACTAGAGGCCACCAACCTTGCCAAAAAAGTCGTTCCACAACTCCTTGCGCACACTGCCAATAACGAAGGCCGCCCATTAGTGCGCTATTACGAAGATGACGAGGGTGTGGTTACCATCCTGAAGGACGTCTTGCAAATCTGCCGCGACATGGATGCGCCTGAATATTATGCCTACTCCTCTGCCCCAGTCCGGCAGTATCTGTACCGCAAGTACCCATTATTTACAAAACGCCGCATAGACGAAGGTATCCACGTCAAAGTTATCGCCA